>NZ_JAOARI010000011.1 GCF_025210605.1 Halodesulfovibrio sp.
GATGTACCGAATCGGTACTTGGTGCCTAGTAGCACGAATAAGAAAAGGAATACTCTTCAAAGAGACCATAAGCAGTTTGCTGACGCAAACCGCTCAAGAATAGTTTTGGCATTTTACTTGACGTGAGGCCACATAAGAAAAGCCCCTCAGTGAGGGGCTTTCTAATCTTAGCAATGACGGCTTACAGTTTATTGAGGAACTCTGAGTTTTTGATTTTAATCTCTGCTTTATCAGCAAGAGACTTCACAAAGCTCTGCTCCATTTCCTGTTTTTTGCGCTCAAGAAGTGCTTTATGCACATCTGATTTTGCTGCCTGCCAAGCTTCTTCAGAAGGTTTATCAACCTTAGCAAGGCGAACAAACACAGCACCGGAAGGAGTTTTGTAAGGACCCATCCATTTTTTCTCGCCAGTTTCGAATACTGCTTTCACAACTTCATCAGCAGAACCAACGCCCGGGATAAAGCCCTGACGATCTACCGGTGGAGTGTTTGCAACTTTTGGCTGACCGGCAATATCGCCTGCGAGAACTTTTTCGGAAACGCCTTTTGCAGCTTCGTATGCAAGTTCACCAGCTTTTTCAGCAACGAGCTGCTCTTTAATAGAAGCAGACACGTCTTTAAGAGGCATGCTGGATTCAGGCTTAGACTCTTCGACACGGGCAACAATGTAGCCGCCGTTAGACTCAAGCGGAGTATCTACAGTTGTACCGGCAGGCACTGCAAACAGCTCTTCAGCAGCATCTTTAGCAACACCGATAACAATAGGAGCCTGATCGCGGGAGAATTCCGGAGATGCAACCAGTTTGATATCCTGTTCTTTTGCGATGTCTTCCAAAGACTTACCAGAAAGAATCTGTTCCATTACAACATCAAGAGTTGCTGTAACTTTATCAGCAGCTTTGTCTTCAGCAAGTTTGGTCACAATCTGGTCTTTTACTTTTGCAAAAGCAGGTACAGTGCTTGGCTCAATGCTGTTAAGCTTAATGAGGTGTAAGCCGAAACGGGTACGAACCGGTTCGGAAATTTCACCAGCTTTCATTGAGAACACTGCATCTTCAAATGGCTTAACCATCTGACCGCGACCAAAGAAACCAAGCGCGCCACCAGTAGGTGCGGAAGGTCCTTCAGAGTATTTTTTAGCAAGCTTGCCGAAGTCTTTACCGCTACGTGCAAGTTTGAGTACTTTTTCTGCTTTTGCAGTTACAGCAGCAACTTCTTTGTCGGAAGCGTTTTCGTCCAGTTTAAAGAGAATGTGGCTTGCATCAGCCTGCTCTTCTGTGCGGAATCCGCTTTCGTGCTCAGCGTAGTACGCTTCAGCTTCTGCATCATCAACCTTTACAGTATGCGCAAGACCAGCTGGTGTAACAGCAAGGTACTTTACGGAAACCTGTGCAGGCACTGCATAGCGATCAATGTTTTTGTCGTAGTATGCTTGGATATCAGCATCTGCCACAGCAGCTTTTTTAAGAAAATCGGTTGTGGAGTACATAATGTACTCCATAGAACGTTTTTCGCTGGCATAATCAAAAGCATCGCGAGCTTCTTCATCAGAAACGCTTGCAGAAAGAACTGCATTTTCACGAACTTTTTTTGCCAAAAGGTCTTCTGTAAACTGACGCTCAAAAAGACCGGCAGACATTCCCTGTGCAGCAAGCATCTGCTTGTACACTTCAGGATCAAACTTGCCCTGAGCATTCTGGAACAGAGGGATAGATGCGATTTCTGTTTTTAATTCAACAGGAGTGACTTTCATACCAAGACGTTCAGCTTCCTGAAGCAGGAGAGTGCGGGCGATAAGACCCTGCATAACCTGCTGACCGATTTTCAGCTGTTTAAACTGAGATTCGTCAATGCCAGGAAAACGCTGCTTGATAGCACCCATCTGAAGTTCATATGCTCGTTTGAACTCAGGCATCATAATAGCAGTATCATTAACAGTAGCTAACACAGCAGAGTTTGAATTGTTGTTCATAGAGCCTACACCCCAGAATACAAACACTACAACTATGAGAGCAAAGGCAAGTTTTACACCCCAGGATTGGGAATTTTGCCGAATGGAATCCAACATACGTTACATCCTTTTCTATGAGGATATGGTGAAGCCCACGCCTAGGCTTCACGCCTTTTTGAGAAGCGAACATAATTCAGCAGACCCCCTGCACGAATTATATCCAGTTCCTTTTGCGTCAAATCGTTTGTTACAGCCACACGCTTTCCTGCGCTAAGAACAAGTTCAACAGAAGCTCCTGCTTGAAGCTCAAGCGCTGGCACTGTTACATTTTGTTCCTGTTCAAACGCTTCGTATGCTTCCTTATCCACCAGCATAAGCGGCAAGATACCGAAGTTAACGAGGTTTGCGCGATGAATGCGTGCAAAAGATTTAGCAACAACAGCCCGTACACCTAAATGACGCGGTGCAAGCGCTGCGTGTTCTCGTGATGATCCCTGACCATAGTTTTCACCGGCAACAATGACACCATTTGCTGTATTTTTTGCGCGCGTAGCAAATGATGCATCCATACGCTCAAATACATGTTCACTGATCGCTGGTACATTAGAACGTAAAGCAGTTATTACTGCTCCTGCTGGCATAATATGGTCAGTGGTAATATTATCCCCGGCAACAATGACTACATCTGCTTCAATGTCAGCCTCAACAGCTGCAAATTGTTCAAGAGGAACGATATTCGGTCCACGCACAACTTCAACATCAGAGCCATCTTCCGGTGGAAAAATAAACTGATCCCGAATAGACGGGGTAGTTTTCGGCAGTTCTGGAATTTGTGGAGCTTCACCCCACTCAGCAGGGTCTGTGAACTCTCCATGTAATGCAGCCATTGCCGCAGTCAACGGGCTCACAAGATACACCTGCGCATCCTTAGTACCGGAACGTCCTTCAAAGTTTCTATTAAAGGTGCGTACCGATACACCTTCCGAAACAGGAGAACCGCCCATTCCAATACAAGGACCGCATGAACACTCTAAAAGGCGAGCACCGGAATCAATTAAGTTCTCAAGCAAGCCTTCGCGGGTAAGCATTTTCAGCACCTGCTTGGAGCCGGGGCTGATGAGCGTATCAGTTTCAAATTTAACATGTTTTCCTGCAAACAAATTTGCCACAGAAGCAAGGTCTGCATAGGAAGAGTTAGTACAGGAACCGATAGCAACCTGATTTACGGTAGTGCCAGCAAGACTGGCAACAGTAACAACCTGATCCGGCATGTGCGGTTTAGCAGCAAGCGGAACCAGATCGTTAAGTGTTATGCGAATTTCTTCGTCGTACTCTGCGCCCTCATCCGCAACAAGTTTTGTCCAGTCTTCAGGACGTCCCATGCGGGTAAGGAATTCGCGAGTGTTATCATCACTCGGAAAAATAGAAGTTGTTGCGCCGAGCTCTGCTCCCATGTTGGTAATGACAGCACGCTCTGGTACGGAAAGGGTTTCTACACCGGGACCTGCGTATTCAAAAACTTTACCTACGCCGCCCTTCACAGTGAGTTGACCCAGCAAGTGCAAAATAACATCTTTAGCAGATGCCCAGCCGGTAAGTTCGCCTTCAAGATACACGCGAACAACTTTCGGCATAGTGATGGTGTATGGTTCACCTGCCATTGCTAACGCAACGGACAGCCCGCCTGCTCCCATAGCAAGAGAACCCAAGCCGCCTGCTGTTGGAGTATGACTGTCAGAACCAACCAGAGTTGCACCCGGTTTGCCAAAATTTTCAAGATGAAGCTGGTGGCAGATTCCTGTTCCGGCAGGTGAAAACACAATACCGTACTTTTCTGCAACCGTTTTAAGATAACGATGATCGTCAGGGTTTCTAAAGCCCATTTGCAGTGTATTATGATCTACGTAGCTAACAGATAAATCTGTTTTTACACGGTCAACACCCAATGCTTCAAACTGGAGGTATGCCATTGTTCCTGTGGCATCCTGTGTCAAAGTCTGGTCAATACGCAGCTCAATTTCGCTGCCTGCACTCATAGTTCCGGAGACCAGATGTCCGGAAATAATCTTTTGCGTTACGTTCTGTGGCATCCCTTGTTCCTCTTTTCGCTACGGGTAGTTCCCTACCCTTTTTTCAAACGATATTGTTGGTCACTATGAAAGTGCACTGCGCCAGTTATCTGTCGTAATGCAGCCCCATCTGTGAAGAACAACGAATCCATCCCCTGTCAGTACGGTTGAGTGTGTGCTCGGTGTCTAAGGAATTTCAACCCCTTGACTACGGTACTCATTCAGCTTGTTTCGTAAGGTTCGAACAGAAATCCCGAGCAGGTCAGCTGCCTGCGTTCGGTTGCCCGATGTCTGTTCCAAGCCTTTCAAAATAAGTATGCGTTCCATCTCATGAATTGGAATAACACTACCATTAAAATTGCCGCAACCGCCATCACCTAAGCCGGAGCAAGAATCTGAATCTGTACCGGTTGCCTGACACTCTTCGACACCCTCGTCTTCGAAAAGCGGCCAATTATCAGGATCAAGCAAAAAGTGGCACGGTTCAATGGCGTTACCACCAGCAAGCAGTACTGCGCGCTCCATAAGGTTCTGTAATTCACGAACGTTACCCGGCCAATTGTACGTCTTCAGCCAGGAAATCGCCTCGGAAGAAACCTGAGCAGCAGGCAGTGCGTATTCCTTTGTATACATATCAATAAAGAAACGGGCGAGTTCAATAACATCATCGCCACGTTCTGCAAGCGCCGGAAGTTTTAACGGAATTACGTTAAGGCGGAAATACAAATCCTGTCGGAATTGTCCTTCCTTAACCCAATCTTCGAGATGACGGTTTGTGGTTGCCAAAACTCTGACATTCACTTTGATGGTTTCTGTACCACCAACACGGTCAAGCTCTCCTTCCTGAAGGACGCGCAATAGCTTTGCCTGCAACGCAAGATCCATTTCTGAAATCTCGTCCAGCAGAATTGTACCATTGTGCGCCAGCTCAAATTTTCCGAGCTTACGAGAAATAGCGCCGGTAAATGATCCCTTTTCATGCCCGAAAAGTTCGCTTTCTAGCAAGTGTTCTGGCAATGCAGCGCAGTTAACTGCAATAAAAGAATTATCTGCACGGTCTGATTGTGCATGCAGATATCGTGAGAACATTTCTTTACCGGTACCGGATTCTCCGGAGATTAAAACAGTCGCTTTTGAAGGTGCAACCTGCCGCGCCAATGCAAGTACTCGTTGCATAGCACGGTTAGAACCGATGATTGTCGGTCCGTTATCTGTAGCCGGAATAGCCGCTTTATTCCCACCTAATGTAGATGTAGGTGGAACAGCCTTCGGCTTTGTACCTTGTTCGGGCACTACTGCACATATTTTTTCAAACAACAGTGGTTCGAGCCAATAATCATGCGCACCCATTTGAAGAAATTTTTCAGCTTCGCTTGCATTTCCTTTATCAGAAAATACAACAATAGACGGGAAGTCTTTGTCTGCCTCGGCAGCAGTCAAAAGTTCTTCCACTGAATAACCGGATAATGAAGGACGCGAAAAAATCACATCAGGACGAGACTTGGCAATAAATGCAAGTGCGCCTTTATAATTTTCCGCAAGCCCTACTTCAAAACCTGCGTCTTTAAGCTGGGGGAAAATACGAGTAATCGAAGTAGCCGGTGCAAGAAAAAGTATACGTCTTGATGACATGCAATCCTCTATGGTGACATCAAAAAAACAGAAGTTAAACAGCGGTCAACTTTGCCACAAATTCATCGGATTGGCAAAGTGTTGTTATAGCGGCTGCCCGAATGCCTCTTTCAAAAAAAAAACACTTCGAGTATACCCGCATCCACTTACTGCAAGGCTTGCAGTAGAAACCTAACCGCCGAGATTGGAGAATAACACGTTCATGCCCAATTCCACACCATCCCAAAAGCAAGGCTCTCACGGAGGCGAAATATTTCGCGTTGCCCGCGAAACAGGCGCGGCACTTGCTGATATTATGGATTTTTCCAGCAACGCCAATTCACTGTGCAGAGACACAACAGAAGAAATTCTGTTCTCCAACATGAAGGGGGCATACAGCGACTATAACCATTATCCTGACACATGGTCAGCAGATTTGACGGTTGCAATTGCAGAGCACGAGTCGGTTACACCACATGAAGTTCTTGTCGGTCACGGTTCTACAGAAACAATATTCTTAACATTTCAGCAAGTTAAACCTAAAAGCGTATTGCTTGTCGGCCCTATGTTCTCTGAATACGAAAAAGCGTGTTCAATCTTTGCTGAAAGGTATGATGTCGTTACATGCACATCCGATACCAGTTTTGTACCGGATACGGCTGATTTTGCCAAATCAAGCCAATACGACCTCGTGGTGCTTTGCTCTCCGAATAATCCTGCGACGATAACCTACCCCAACATGCAGGAGATACTCAAAGCTATTTCAAGCCCATATATATTGATAGATTCCACGTATCGAGAATTTATGTATGGAGAAGAAGCATATGCAGCGACAGAAACAAAGCAGTACCGGAAATGGTGCAACAAAAATTCACGCATTATCACCATGCACAGCTTCACTAAATTTTTCTACTGCACTGGAATACGACTGGGATATGCGCTGAGTGACGAAAAGACAATCCAATTGCTGCAAAAAGGAAAAATGCCGTGGACAGTAACAGCATCCGCCCAAAAAGCGGGACTTAGCTTTCTGAAAAATATTGAGCGATACCGTGACAGGCTTCCGCAGATGCGCAACTTCAGGACAGAATTTGTAGAGGCTATTTGTTCAACAAACGTTTTTGCGCCAAACAAAATTTTCGCGGGAGTCAATTTTCTCTTTTGTAGATTACAGAATCCGAACCACGGGGCAGATTTCTATGCTTTTCTTTTTGAGCGAAATATCCTCGTCCGGCTTTGTGACAATATCCCGGGGACTGAAAAAGGATTCATCCGCATGCAGGTGAAGACGCCCCAAGAATGGGAGCCACTTATTAAAGCCTTGCGAGAATGGAGTGCGTTGCTTAACAGATAGAACTTTGACACAACACGTTAGAACGACAAAAGCCCAGTGAGGGGAACACTGGGCTTTTGTCAAAAATGAAGCGACTGAATCATTTCCGTGAAGCGAGGGACCACACGGAGTTGACACCGAAAAGAGCGGTTATTACCGTTCTTTTGTTTCTGTTATAGCACATCCTGTGCCAAAAACACCGTTCACCGCAATAAGCCGGATAGCAACACTTTTCGATTGACGCACCAAGCCTACTAAGTTACGAATTTTCGTCGATTACGATTTTTCGTAACGAAATAATGGAGCAAGGGGACGATAATGCCAAAATCAGGCGACAGCCAGCATCAGGTTCAGGATGCACAAGATGTAAAAAAAGCAAAAGAACGTGTGTTCAGTGCAACCTTTTCTGGAAGAGATGTCACAATCAGTGACTTTCCACTACCTGATGCGAGCAGCCATGAATCTTTCCCCCTTCCATCAACGCAAGACGAAAGACCTGACGCACAAAAAAAGCATCCTAAAAGCTACCAGCGACTTCAAACCAAATTGAATTCGTTGGATATTACACCGTTTTTGGATTTGATGCTCTCTGTAGCGCACGAGCGAGATCCTGCCAAAATTATCGAACGCGCTAGTACCGGATACAAAGGTACACATGTTACCATGGGCGTATTCTGGTTACGCCCTACTCCCAAAATGGCAGACATAATACCTCCGCACCCGTTATCAGAGAGTATGCTGAAGCTTGTTGCCTACTCCGGCATAGGTGACAGTACCCCTTCAGCGTGGAAACATGCGCAAGGAACGTTCGACCTTGTCCCCATCACTGAACCAATTTTTGCATCATGCCTTAACGGTATTCCGTCCATCGGCTCTTCTCCAGAAGACTGGGATCGCCCTGCATGGGCAATTCAAGAAGGCTATCAGGCATATTCATCATTTCCTGTTATGTATAATGATGAGTTCCTCGGCATTATATCCACATTTTATGACCGCCCAATGGTTGGACCGTTTGCACAACTCCACTCAATGCACCAGAAAATGCATAAAATTTTTGCGGATACAGTTGCCCGTGCTCTTGTAAATGCTGTTGCATTTGAAGAAATCCAAAAACTACGCGGTGAGCTTGAATTTGAAAACGAACTGCTGCGCCGTGCTGTTGATGAAAAACGATTAGACGACAATCTCATCGGCGATTCAGATTCGTTAGCCCACGTTATGGAGCAAATCGGTGTGGTATCGCCAACTGATGCCAGCGTACTAATTTTGGGCGAATCCGGGACAGGTAAAGAATTATTAGCAGGAGCAATCCACAGTCGATCTTCACGTAGCCAAAATGCTTTTGTTCGCGTAAACTGCTCTGCTATTCCACACGAATTATTCGAAAGTGAATTTTTTGGACACGTTAAAGGCTCGTTTACCGGTGCTATTCGTGATCGTGTCGGACGATTCCAGATGGCTGACGGCGGAACTCTTTTCCTTGATGAAGTCGGAGAAATCCCATTAGAACTTCAAGGCAAGCTCCTCCGAGTCCTTCAGGAAGGAACATTCGAACCTGTTGGTGACGAACGTTCCAGAAAAGTAAACGTCCGCATTGTTGCCGCTACAAACAAAGACCTGACAAAAGAAGTTGCAGCAGGACGGTTTAGGCAGGATTTATATTTCCGGCTCTCTGTTTTTCCAATAAACGTGCCGCCACTTCGTGACCGCCGTAACGATATTCCGCTATTGGCGCGGCATTTTATCCACCTTGCTGCAACACGTATGAACATTACCCCACCGCGCCTTAAACCGCATCATGTTGAAAAACTGCAAGAGTACGATTGGCCGGGTAACGTGCGTGAACTTCAGAACGTTGTGGAACGCGCAGTTATTATGTCGCACAGTGGCACTATGGAATTCTACATCCAAGATAACAGCCACGCGACACCGCCAACTGAAATGAATGTGCACGCATACTCTGCCACTATCCCAGCGGCAGCGCCGCCTGCATCTGCGCCTCCACCTCAAGATATTATCACTGAGGTGGAATGGATTGCCATGCAGCAAGTCAATATTCAACAAGCTCTGGAAGCGACAAACTGGCGAGTTCAGGGGCACGGCGGTGCGGCAGAACTGCTTGGCATTAAACCGACCACCCTTCGCTCGCGCATACAGAAACTGGGCATAAAAAAGCCATAGGCTCTGCGTGTGGTGCTAGATATAAAAAAGCGACTCATCGCTATTTGCGACAGTCGCTTTTACACACTTTTTTTGAAAGCACTTCTGGAAATCTACGAAGCAAAGTATCGGGCTAATGCCTCGTCTACCGTCCCGTCATAGCCGATGGCAGAAAAAATCCCGCCTTCGCTCAAATAAAATCTTGTTTTTGAACCAACATCTCCACACAAAACGGTGGTGACTCCTTCTTTAATCAGCCACTGGGCAACCTTCTTCCCTACAGCTTCCGTATCGTCTCGATAAGGATTCTCATGAACTTCACGAGCATCCTTTCCCTTTTCAACCAGTACAAATAAGTCAGCTCGACCAAAAACTGGCTCAACTACGTACGTGTCATTTCGTTTTTTTGCTGCAACAGCAATCCTCATATACCCCTCACATCCTGTCGGTAGCCTTGGCAGGCAACAACTGCCTAAACAAAGGCTGCGTTTCGCAGTTCTTCTGCCGCATCCTTCGGAGACAAAGCACCACAAATTGCAGAGATAACAGCAACACCGTCAGCGCCTGCGGCAATTACATCTGCGGCATTCGCTGTGGTAATTCCTTCAAAGCCTACAATCGGGAGATTCGTCATGCTTCGAGCTTTTTCAACGCCTGGCAGTTGCCACGGCTTTGCATCTCTTGGCACAGAAGGTGTAGAAAATACAGGAGAAATACCAATATAGTCAATATCTAATGCGTTGGCTTCTTCAATCTGGTCAGGGGTTTCAACGGTAATCCCCACAATTGCATCCCCACCAATCAAGGAACGCACATCCTGAACCCGCATGTCGGTCTGTCCCACATGAACACCATCAGCATGCACTGCCAGCGCAATATCAACACGGTCATTAATAATCAAAGGAATATCCATAGGAGCTAACAAAGCTCGAAGCTGGCGTGCAACTTCTACAAACTTTCGAGTCTCCATGGTCTTCTCACGAAGCTGTACCATAGTTACGCCGCCGCGCACGGCAGCTGCAACTGTTTCTTCAAGGGGCATCATTGTGCAGCGGCTGCTGTCTGTTACCAGATAAAGCGAGAAATCTGCATGTTGCCTCATTCCACAACCCTCACTTCGACTAGTCGGTTAATATCTTTCTCTGTAAGCTTATGGAGCGCATCAATAAACTGAACAGCAAAAGAACCCGGTCCATTTGATGCTGTCGCTGCAAGTCCACCTGCTGCTGCCATGCATCCCATTGCGGAAACAGCTGCTCCGAGCATATCTTCACAAATAGCCATATGTGCTCCGCAAAGTGCTGTGGCAATGCACCCCATACCTGTCACCAGTGCCATATATTCACTGCCGCCTCTAATTGTGTACATTGTATCACCATCGGTAATAACATCAATACAACCAGAAACAGCCACAACACAGCGGTATTTTTTAGCTAATGCGTTAGCCGCTTTTTCCGCTTCACTTGTATCATGACAAGAATCAACGCCGCGTGTTGTAGAGGTTATACCAGCCAGCGCCATAATTTCTGAGGCGTTGCCTCGCACAATTGAAATTCCACCTTCTTCAAGAAGAGATAATGCCGTTTGGGTTCGCAACGCGGAAGCACCGGCACCAACAGGATCGAGGATAACCGGTTTATAGTTCGCAGCGGCAATGGAAGCGCCCAGACGCATACTTTCAATCCATTCCGGACTAAGGGTTCCGATATTCAGAACAAGAGCACCAGCTATGGCAATAAGCTCCTCAAGTTCTTCTTTTGCATGAGCCATAATCGGTGAGGCGCCAGCGCTGAGAAGTGCGTTTGCGGTAGAGTTCATGACAACATAGTTTGTAATACTATGCACGACAGGACCACTGCCCCGCACTTTATCTATATTGTCCCATACAGTGTCGATTGATAACATAAATGCACCTTCCTCTAATGACGTTAAATAGCATAATAATCAGAATAGGGCATAGCTTACGCCTAAGCTACTATATTGCAATCAAAAAACGGAACAACCAGTATGCTGCATTAAAATAACGCCGCGACCGCTCATTCCGTCTATCAACCGACCTAATTGTCTTTTTTTCTAAACTAAGCTGCTCTTAAACTCATCATTCACGCCCACAATAGCAATACCATGTTCATTCGCAAGAGCAACAGCTTCATCCCTATCGAAGAAAAGTGTTTTTCCTGCGTAATACGCAAGACAGCTATATCCACCATCAACAAGATTCTGAATCGTATTCAAGCCAAGAGCTGGCAAATCAATACGTTCGTCCTGATTAGGTTTCAGCAACTTAATGGCTACGCATCCTTTGCCGCCAAGCTCTGCACCGCGCTTGATGGTTGCATCCGTTCCTTCAAGACATTCAACAGCAACTACCATATTTTCGCGCACAACAATGCACTGCCCGATATCCATAGCACCGATCTGTTCGCCAATAGGAATACCGTATGCCAAAGTTTCACGTTGCTTGTCTGTAAGCTTCTTTTTTGTAAGCACGCCAGCAGGACCACGTAAGTTAGGCACTAGCTCCGCTGCCTGCACAATTTGCAATCCATCAGATTCCAACTCATCCAGCACAGCGCGCAAAAGGACATCGTCCCCTTTAGAGCGGATTTTAAAAAGAAGTTTTGCCGCGCGTAAATCTGGACGAACATCAAGCGCTTTAGGCTTATTGATAGCTCCGGCAAAGCATACGCGGGTAACACCGTTTTTTCTAAAAAATTGGATCAGTTTTGAAAGTGCTCCCAAATGAAGCATCTCAAAAACATCTGCTTTGCTTTCAATTGCAGGGTCTGTGTGCCCGACAAATCCGCACATAACAACTGAAAACCCATCCTTGCGAGCACCTTCAGCCACAAGTTCAGGGAATTGGCCTGCGCCTGCTATAATGCCGATTTTTTCCCGTAGTGCTGCCATAACGTTTATTGCTCCATAAAGTAAAAAAGAAGGAAGGCACTACACCTTCCTTCTTAGTATTGTATTCCGACAGTGCAGCTTAATCGTTATGCGCTGGTAAAATACCGCGTTCACTTTTGCGCACAAAATCTACAAATTCGAGAACTTCAGTAAAGTTTCCAAATTCATATTCCAGCTGTTCCAAAGCCTCTTTACGAGGAGTAGAAGAATGCCAGATAAGTTTGTATGCATTTTTAAGCGCACGGATAACTTCACGAGGAGCTTTGAGTCGTCGTAACCCGACAAGGTTAGGACCATGAACTCCGGCACGGTTACCTGTTGCAAGCATGTATGGTGGCAAATCCTGCCCGATACCGGTCATACCACCAACAAAGGCGTGTTTTCCGATACGCACAAATTGATGCACGGCAGAAAGTCCCGCAATAATAGCGTGGTCAGCAACCTGCACATGCCCCGCAAGGGTCGCATTGTTAGACATAATGATGCTGTCGCCAAGAACACAGTCATGAGCAACATGCGTATATGCCATCAAAAGGTTACCATTACCGATAACTGTTTCAAAACCGCCATCTTCAGTTCCGCGATGCAGTGTTGCAAATTCACGAATCACGTTGCTATCGCCGATTTTCAACCAGCTAACTTCTCCGTGGAATTTAAGATCCTGCGGGACACCGCCAACTGCTGCATACGAATGAATATGGTTGTTTTTGCCCATCTGTGTGTATTGCTTAACAGAGGCAAACGCATCAATCTTTGTACCGTCGCCGATAATAACATCGTCTTCAATAACAGCACATGGACCGATAACAACACCATCTCCCAGTTCCGCTGTTGGCGAAACAAAGGCAGAAGGATGAATTTCTGTAGCCACGCTACATATCCTCCTTATTCATGATAGCAGCTGTCATTTCTGCTTCGGCAGCAAGAACACCGTCTACGTATGCCTTGCCTTCCATCTTCCACAATTTCAGTTTGTGGCGAATCAGTCGGCATTTAAGCTCAAGCTTGTCACCAGGGTAAACTGGCTTACGGAAACGCACTTTTTCCATACCGGTAAACAAAAAGAGCTTGTCTTCGAGCGGCATATCAGTACTTTTGAGTACAAGAAGTCCACCCGCCTGAGCGAGAGCTTCCATGATAAGAACACCCGGCATTACAGGAATGCCCGGGAAGTGCCCCTGAAAGAAAGGCTCGTTCATAGTTACGTTTTTGTACGCTTCAATAGATTCAAGCGGAGTATAATCTACAACGCGATCTACAAGCAGAAACGGGTATCTATGTGGAAGTAAATCCAGAATCTGACGAATATCCAGAATATTCTGTTCGGTGGCGGTCATTATATGTGTACCTCTATTTTTTCAACGCTTCGATTTCTTTTTCGAGCTGTTTTACTCGTTTAAACAGATCAGGAATCTTAGGAGAAAGAGTTGTATGGCGCATGAAAATCCCCTTTTCCATCGCCGGCATACCAGCCATAGTAACTCCAGCTGGAATGTCTTTGCCCACTCCGGTCTTAGGACCAACAGTAGCACCGTCACCAATATTCAGATGACCTGCAATACCTGCCTGTCCTGCCATGACTACGCCGTTACCGACTTTAGTCGAACCGGAAATTCCTACCTGTGACACAATAAGGCAGTTACTACCCATTTCAACATTGTGTCCGAGCATAACAAGATTATCAATTTTTGTTGCATCACCAACGCTGGTAGAACCAAGCACGGCACGGTCGATAGTGGTGTTTGCACCAATTTCTACATCGTTTCCGATTGTTACTGTACCGATTTGCGGAATTTTCTGCACACCGTATTCAGTTGGAGCAAAGCCAAAGCCATCACCACCAAGAACAACGCCTGCATGGATAATGCAGTCATCACCGAGCACAGTTTCTGCCATGAGCACTACATTCGGGTACAGAATACAATCTGACCCGACCACGGAATCTTCCCCGATGTAGCATCCCGGGAAAACAGTGGTTCCTGCTCCAATGTTGGCACGAGGACCAATAAAGGCGTGCGGATATACAGTGACATCATCAGCAAGTGTTGCAGTTGGATCGATAAAAGCAAGTTCGGAAACGCCTTTCATCTCTCCCTGCGGCTTGGCAAACATAGCAACGCAACGAGCAAAATCAAAATAAGGATTATCACTGATAAGCGCGCGCTGAACATTCTCTACCTGTTCGGCAGTACAAACAACTGCACCAGCTTTAGTTTCTGCAAGCTTAGACGCATATTTAGGATTCGCCAAAAAACTAAGTTCTGTTTCCTGTGCGTCATCAAGGGTGTTTACACCTGTTATTTCAAGGTCTTCACCCGCAAACTCAAGACCAAGATTTTGTGCGATTGTAGAAAGCAGCATGCTTAACCGTCTTCCTTACTTTTTATCTTTTTTAGCTTTTTTCTGGTCAGCTTTAATTTTTTCAAGCTTAGCACGGTACAAACGGTTTACAACAACCATAACCTGCTTGGTAACATCAACAGGATTTTTAATGTAAAGAACCGCACCCTGTGCTTTAGCAATAATCATTTCGTAGCCGTTCTTTTTGCCAAACTCACGGGTAGCTTCCAGCATAAGAGCGGACATGTCACGAAGTGCAGACTGTTCTGCTGCACGAGCACGCTGAACAAAAGTCTGCTGACGCTGAGCGAGTTTCATTTCTTCAGTACGCAATTCTTTAGTCTTAGCTTTTTTAGCGTCTTCGGAAAGAGCCTGACTCTGCACACGGAATTCCTGTACTTTTTTATCAAAAGCAGCTTTGTCTTCTCTAAGTTTTTTATCTTCAGCGCCAAAAGTCTGCTTCATTGCTTTAGTAATAGCCAATGCTGGTTCAGAATCTTTAGCGATTACTCCAAAATCAACTTCGCCGTATTTTGCAGCAAAAGCTGATGAAGTACAAAGTAAGGTACAAGCCACTACCGCTAAAAGAATATTACGCATTTAATGCTCCTAAAAATAAAATTCGTTACGTAACAATATGTTGTTTATTACCATTAATAAAAACTATCAGGGCGATTGAGTGGATAGCTCCAACGCATTCCTCAGTCAAGAACTTGTAAGCGTTCCTGCGTACAATCTATAACTGGTAACGCATGCTGAATGCATCCACAGTCCGCACAGAGCACTGCACATGTGCAAAGATAACCCTTCTATATGACGAGACTTATTCACAAAAATCAGTACTACACAAAAAGCTTCGGTGCTGTCAGTGAGAAATCGACAAGCACTCGCATTATTTTATCAGCAGCTACATAGCTGCATAATTTTTCAAATTACGCCTGTACGTGCTCAACGCATTCGCAATGCCATCAGCAAGAAGATTCAAGTACGAACTATTGCGCAATCTTTTTGCTTCAGTCGCGTTTGAACAATATCCCAATTCCACAAGAATGGACGGCATCTTAGCACCCATAAGTACATAGAATGGAGCACTTCGTACGCCATTGCTTTTGGATTTCCACCCTCTGGCACGTACAGTTTTGACCATACTTTTCTGTACCAGTTCCGCAAGAGCTTTTGACTCCTGCATCTTCGAGTTAAGCATCAAATCAGTCAAAATAAATTGCAGGTCGCTTATTCGTTTTTCTGTGATGGCGTTCTCTCGCGCAGCTACACGGCGGGCACTTTTGGATCGCGCAAGGTTCAAGTAGTACGTTTCAATACCGTTGACGCTTCGTTTTCTGTTTGCATTAATATGCAATGAAACGAATAAATCAACCTTCTGTACGTTGGCTTTTGCTGTACGCTCTTCCAGAGGAATAAAAACGTCTCTTGAACGTGTATACAACACGTTAAAGCCTTTTGCCTTAAGTTTTTTACCCAGCATTTTCGCAACCTTAAGGACATAATCTTTTTCACGAATCCTGTTTTTCGATGCACCGGGGTCTTTGCCACCATGCCCTGCATCAATCATAACAGTTTTCACGGTAAGCCCAAGTTGTTCGATAAGGTCTGGCACCTTGCGGGAAGGTGGAATAGTGCGGGAAGGCTTTTTATTCGGTTTTGGCGCAGCAAATTTTTTCGACAAATCCACAGGAGGATGGCTCATTTTTCCATCTTTTGGCGCAGATACATCTACCACAACCCTATATGGATTTTCTAAAGCAAATACGGTGTACTTTTGCACAGATTCAAAATCAAGCACGACCCTGCTTGTTGTTGGAACCGGCTTGCCTACACGGATCATCCGTAAGATACCATCATAGATTTTCAATTCATCTTTGACAGATTTTACAGGAGCCGTGCCCTCAAGATCGATATACAGTCGAAATGGCAAATTCCGAGAAGGGTCTGCATTAAGAAATTTGTATTGATATCTCGCATCACCGCTTAAATCCAGCACTACACGAGTGTAGTCATTACTGCTTGTAAAACGGATATCTTTAAGAGCAACTTTGCTGGCTGCTCTGTGCGACTTCTTTCTAACAGTAGAGACAGACTTGGCAGCTTCTGCAACAGCTTTAGAAACCGCGTGAGAGCCAGAGTTTGATTTTGCTTTGCTTGAATTTATATCGGCAACAATTTTTCTGTGCAACGCAATAGCAGACTTGTATTTATCGCCATTTTTATATTTGCGCAGAATAATATTGAGAGTCCGGCGTGCATCAGCAGCTTTATTCAAATTGTAATATTGAATACGAGAAAGTCGGTACAAAGAATCGTCAGTCCAAGAATGCTTGGTAAAACGTCTTGCACAACGATTGTAGTAGTCCACAGCGGCTTGGTAGTCAGAGCTAAGATATGAACGCTTTGCCAGCTCTTCATTCACACGCCCCATGTAGTACAGCACCTTGGGGGCATGCGCTCCATCAGGATTAGCCTGATAAATTGCAAGAAATTTATCTTCCAGCCGTTTCCAGTTTGACCGATAGCGAGCCTGTTTAGAATTTTTTGCAAGTGCTCTAAATTGATTTAACGCGGAATTATAATCCTGACTGATTGTAGCGTAGGAGTTGGTAACTGAGATAAGAAATATAAGAAGAAGCAAAGGTAAGCAGAGCACACCTCTTTTTCTGATAATTAGCATAATGTTCCTAGATAACCCGCGCAGACATGTTGGAGGTTGATAAAAGCAGCCAGTCGCAAATTATTAGTAGGATACTTAAACCTGCCAAGGGGTGCAACCCCGACAAATACTTTAGCATAAAAAAAAGCGCGGCATTATGCCGCGCTTTTTCATAACTAGCTCTAAAACGCCTGTCCCATTGCAAACTCAAAGCGAGGATCTTGCTTTTCCCCGTTTACATCAGCAAGCGGGATACCATACGCGAAGCGTAAATCACCCATTGGTGAGCGCCAGCGCAGTTCCAGACCTGTACTGTACAGCCACTCTTTGTTTGAAGTGAGACCATCATCTTTATCATCGAAGTTGATACCAACGTCGAAGAATGGAACCAAGGTCATGCCAAGGTCATTTTCAAAGTACCACTGATATTCAAAGTTAGCGAATGCCATGCGTGTACCACCAATTTTGTCGCCATCAGCCTGACGTACTGCAAAGTCGTTGATATCGTAACCACGCACACTGTTGATGCCACCAACCCAGAAACGCTCTACAATCGGGATATCGTCATGAGAGCCACCGTTAGGCAGCAACATGCCACCTTTTGCACGCGCCATCAGAACGTTATTATCATTCAAAGCGTAGAATTGACGGGCTTCACCAACCAGCTTGATGAAATCATCCGTACCCTGAAGGAATCCACCACCGTAGTTTACAGTAAAGTTTACAACGTTACCGGAAGTCGGGCGCTGGAAGTTATCCATTGTATTGCGGCTGAAAGATGCATGAAGAACACTAGCATGACGGATACCATCATCTGCCTGTTCTCTGATAAGGCTACTTGCATCCGCTTCTACGCCAGTAATTTCGTACTGGTCGTAACGGTAGCCAGTGTAGACACGAGACCACTTACCGATTGGGTAACCGAAGCTAACCTTACCACCGGTTTTGTTGTAGTCGTAGTCATCATATTCAGTTTTTGTAATGTAGGTACGACCGCTGAATGAAAGGTCACTGTCATACACGCTCGGGTTCAGGAAGCTGAAGTCGTATGAAGTCTTCTTGGAAGAGAAACTTGCAGTCGCCGCAACTTTATATCCTTTACCCCACAGGTTATCTTCCTTGATAGAGCCGGAGAAGCCAACACCATCGTATGAAGACCAACCTACACCAGCCATAACAGAGCCGGTATTTTTCTCTTTGACCTTAACTTTCAGGTCGACTTCATCAGGGTTATCAGTCGGAACAAGAGTTACACTTGCTTCGGAGAAGTAGCCTAAGTTATTCAACTTGCGGTTACTTTCACGTAACTGATTACCGTTAAAAAGTTCACCGTCAGTCAATTCAACAGCACGGCGCACTACGTTGTCACGGGTTCGGGTGTTCCCTTCCATCACAACTCGGCGAACATAAACTTTGTTCTTTTTATCAATTTTAAAGGCAACGTTCGCAATATTGTCTTCCTGACGCTGAATGCCGAAATCAACATCCGCATAGGCATAGCCGTAGTTTGCGTACCAATCGCCAATTTTTGTGCTGTCTTCACGAAGAACAGTATAGTTAAGGTACTCTTCTTCTTCTTTCCACTCATCCGTACCGATAATAGAGAAGTACGTTGCATCCGGCTCAATAAGGTCACCAGAGAAGGTAATTGTGCCGAGTTTGTAGCGTGGACCTTCGGAAACAGGGAAAGTAATTACAATGCCGTCTTCCTCGTAATCAACACGAGCACTACCAACACGTACATCAAGGAAGCCACGGTTCAGGTAGTAAGCTGCAATAGCTGCAACATCGCGTTCAAGGTAATCTTCACGCAACACGCCGGAACCTGTAAGCCATGAGAAGATACCGCGTTCAGATAAAGCGAGTGCTGTTTTTACATCATCCGCATCAAGGACTTCTGTCCCTTCCAGCGCAATATCCTTAATGTACAGCTTCTCACCTTCGTTTACATTGAAGGTAAGGGTAGCACCGGTACTGCCGCGTTCAATCTTGTAATCGACTTCAGCAAGATAGTACCCTTCTTTTCTGTAGAGATCACGAACACGGGCGATGTCATCAGAAAGGAATTTTTCGTTGAGAACAGCACCCTGCTTGGAGCTGATTGCAGCAAGAATATCTTCTTCATCTACAGCGTCAGAACCTGAAATAACAATATTATTAATTCTAGGTTTTTCCACTACAGTGATAACAAGCTCATTACCATCGCGTTTTTTATCGACGGAAACCTGCACATCACTAAAGTAGCCAAGGCCGTAAATGCGTTTAATTTCTTCGTTTATCTTTTTGCCATCCAATGCATCACCTTTTTGGATTCGCATACGCATGAGAACAACGTCTGGATCCAATACCTTGGTGCCACGGATAACAATGTTTGAAATAGACTGCTTGCGCAGCATCTCGTTTGATGCCTGTGCCACAAGCTCATCAACAGCAGGCAGGACGTTAATAAGTCCTGATTTATTGATGAAAATAGGCTTAGCAGGCTGAAGCCCGTATGCTTCAACTAATCGGGCATCAATAGAAAGCTGTTCTCCAACCTGTGTAAAGCTACCGTACAAAGCGTAATCTGCATTGGACAGCAAAGACAGGTCGCGAACAACTGAAATATTTAATTCCGTAATGGAATTTTCAGCTAAGATTCTTTCCAGCTCATTATCGGGCACTACTGAAAAGTTTTTTGTAGCTAAACGCTCCCTGATTAATTCAGGCAGTCCGTCTTCCAAATAACTCAGGTCTTCTCCAGAGTTAACCGAAAACGGCAAAACAAGCACCCGAATACCATTCCCCGGCGCAGCAAATGCACTTACAGCAAACAATAGCGTAAGCAACGTGCAGATCGTGACTACGCACGATCTAAACTGTTTGGACATAAAGTTCTCCAGCTCGCAGTTCAAGGCGGCGACGCATAATATCCGAAAGTTCTGGATTATGCGTAACTACAACCAACGTCATACCCAGCTCATCATTTAGTCTAAGAAGTAGTTCTCCGACTGATTCGCCAGTGCGTTCATCTAAATTTCCTGTAGGTTCATCTGCAAGTAATACAGAAGGGCGCATAAGAATGGCACGGGCAATAGCCGCCCGCTGTCTCTCACCGCCAGATAACGTTGTCACCTTATGGTTTAGCCTTCCTCCAAGCCCGACAAGCTTTAGCATTTCGGCAGCACGGGAAAAGGCTTCTTTTTTGGCAACACCCCCAATAATGGCTTGCATGGCTACGTTTTCAACAGTTGAAAATTCCGGCAATAAATGATGAAACTGAAAGACAAAACCTATCTCATGATTTCGTACAGCAGCTTTTGCATCATCGGATAATTCAGCTAGATTACGCCCGTTGAAAAACAGTTCGCCCCTTGAAGGGATATCAAGGGTTCCCAACAGATGCAAGAGGGTACTTTTTCCTGATCCGGAAGCACCGGTGATGGCGAGCGCTTCACCCTGTTCTATCACCAGATCAAGATTATTTATAACAGTAAGCAGTTCGGCAGGACCTTCATAATCCTTACCCACACCCTTTAATTCATATAATGGTGCAGTACTCATTACTCGTACCTCAAGGCATCTGCCGGTTCGAGCTTCGCTGCCTGTTTTGCAGGGTACAGTGTAGCAATAAAACAAAGAACCATTGCTGACGCACCGATTATAACCAGATCAGTCCAGTCATAAATGATAGGAAGCTTGTCCAAAGAGTACACGCCCTTAGGCAGTTGTACAAATTGATAGCGCTTTAACAGCTCCCCTACGCCAAGCCCAAGAGCGAAGCCCAATGCAGTTCCCACTACACCAATAATAGTACCTTGCAGCATGAAAATTCCACGGATTTGCTTTTTTGTTGCGCCCATTGACATGAGCACAGCTATATCGCGTGTTTTTTCCATAACAAGCATTACTAGTGTAGTAATGATTGAAAAAGAACCAACAAGTACAATAAGTGTAAGGATGACACCCATTGCTGTTTTTTCCAACTTCAACGCTGCAAATAAGTTAGCGTTCATATCCATCCAGCTTCGAGCATAGAAAGGATAGCCACCGAGGCGCTCTGTAATTTTCTTGGCTATTTTATCTGCGTTGTTCACATTACTAACAGAGAGTTCCAGCCCTGTTACCGCATTGTTTTCCCAGCCTAGTAATTCTCGCGCAGATTTAAGCGTAACAAATGCAAGGGAAGAATCGTACTCCCACATGCCTGTTTTATATATCCCCACAACCCTAAAATTGCGGACTCGTGGCACAAAGCCCTGAGATGTTTTTTTACCGGAAGGTGAAAGAAGGTTAATACGCCTGCCGATACCGACTCCAAGGCGCTTGGCAAGTTCGTTGCCAATAATTATTCCGGGAAGCCCTTCGCGGACAAGATCAGGAAACCCGCCATCTTTCATATACTTACGGATGGTAAGCACCTTATCGGCAGACTCCGGCTGCACACCGCGTAGAATAATACCCTTCACTCCATGAGATGAGGAAGCCATGAGTTCTGAGTAAATAAAAGGGGTGACTCCGGTTACACCGGAGACACCCTCGATTTCTTTCGACAACTCAGTATAGCCAGAAATATTCCCAGCTGCACTCATGGTAATTACGTGAGCATTCACGCCCAGAATTTTATCCCTCAAGTCCTTTGTGAAGCCATTCATCACACCCAGAACTACGATAAGCGAGGCAACACCAAGGCCTACTCCGAGAACAGAAATTATCGATATTACCGATATAAAAGACTGTTGTCGGCGCGCAAACAAGTATCGCAACGCAATGAAGGACTCAAATTTCATAAGCTATGGCTAACTCTCCGGTTTAAGGAGCGGGAACAGAATAACCTCACGAATTGACGGGGAATCAGTAAGAAGCATTACAAGACGGTCAATACCAATACCCTGTCCGGCTGCCGGAGGCATACCGTATTCAAGAGCACGAAGGTAGTCTTCGTCCATGTAGTGTGCTTCGTCATCACCCGCTTCTTTTTCTGCAACCTGATCGAGGAAACGCAAACGCTGATCAACAGGATCATTAAGTTCTGAGAATGCGTTACCAAGTTCGCGACCTGTCATGAAGAGTTCATAACGGTCAGTAAAACGAGGATCATCTTCGTTTTTGCGAGAAAGCGGAGAGATGTCTGTCGGGTAGTTGTAAATAAAGGTAGGCTGAACCAGCTCCTGCTCAACATCAAGGTCAAACAATTTTGCCTGAAGTTTAGCAAGCTTTTCACCTTCAACAACTTTTTCCCCGCGGCTTTTCACGTATGCAGCAAGCTTGTCGTAGTCTTCGTAAAGTTCCTTGGAGTGACCACCAATAACTTCTAAAGACTCAAGGAAGCCGATACGACGCCATGTGCCCGGAGTCAGGTCAATTTCCTGCCCCTGATAGGTGATGATAGTAGAACCACACACCTTCTTGGCAATATGTCCAAAAAGTTCTTCTGTAAGATCCATTAAATCTTCAAAAGTTGCATATGCCCAGTAAAATTCACACATGGTAAATTCAGGGTTATGCTGGGTAGAAACACCTTCGTTACGGAAGTTACGGTTGATTTCAAAAACCTTTTCGAAACCACCAACGAGGAGGCGCTTCAAGTACAGTTCCGGTGCAATACGCATGTACATGTCATGGTCTTGCGCGTTGTGGTGCGTTACAAACGGACGAGCAGTCGCACCACCGGGAATAGGATGCATCATAGGAGTTTCTACTTCCATGAAGCCTCTGTCTTCCATAAATCTACGGAACTCACGTACTATAGCAGTACGTTTGCGGAAAATTTCGCGGGTCTTCGGAGTTACAATAAGGTCAACATAACGCTGGCGATATCGAATCTCAACGTCTTTAAGACCATGATATTTTTCCGGAAGCGGGCGAATAGACTTAGTAAGGAGCTGCACACTCTTACAGTCTACTGTAAGCTCACCTGTTTTAGTGCGGAACAACGTGCCCACAACACCAACAATATCGCCGATGTCGAACTTTTTAAACTTCTGGTACGATTCCGCACCAAGAGTATCACGGGCAGCGTAGCACTGCATTTTACCACTTTTATCAAGAACGTGGAAAAAGGTTACTTTACCAAAAGAACGAAGACCGACAATACGGCCAGCACAGTAGAATTCCTTATCAAGAGATTCTAATTCTTCGGCATCAAGTCCTTCATATTCTGCACGAATTTGAGAAAAATCGTCTTCCTTTTTAAACCCGTTAGGGTACAAGGAAATGCCTGCGTCCATTAAGTCGCAGGACTTTGCCACTCTATTCTTCACCACTTCGTTTAACTCATCGCGGTCAACAAAGCTTTCCAGCATTGGCATAAAGTATTCTGCCTGACTGGATTTTGTGGGAAGTTTTATTTTTTTACGTTTTGACTGTTCCTGTTCGCTCACGGGATCACTCCGTATAATGAATTCGATCACTGCTGAATTGGGAAGGGTTATGCCAATTACCAGAAATCGTCAAGGAACCCTCTTCGTCTCTGCGCATAAATTTCAATTTTACACTTTTTTTCGTAAAAAAATAAAAAATGCTTGACCACTCCACAGGTTTTCTCTAAACAACTTTTCGCGCTGAGGGAAACCAAAGCACATAATATTCCTCGATGGCTCAATAGGCAGAGCGGGTGACTGTTAATCACTAGGTTGTAGGTTCAAGTCCTACTCGAGGAGCCAGATTTTAAGCCTCTTTCGAAAGAAAGAGGCTTTTTTTGTACTATACAGTACAAAATTGCCTCAAAATACATTCCCACCAAACGACACAATAGCACAGCACGCTGTAACTATTTTACATTATACATGATTCAACACCAAAAAACAGATTTTTCTCACACTTCGTATAGGTAACAACAACTACTGTATGGAGATCATCCAACACAAAATCAAAGAACTTTTTCTTTTTCCTCTTGACCTCCCATCGCAGAATCCGTATACAGAATCTCGCGCTGATTGATTCAGCACATATTCCTCGATGGCTCAATAGGCAGAGCGGGTGACTGTTAATCACTAGGTTGTAGGTTCAAGTCCTACTCGAGGAGCCAGATTTCAAAGCCTCTTTCGAAAGAAAGAGGCTTTTTTTGTATTCTTAGATTTTCATCGGCTTTTCATTGGGGTTACCACCGCTCAAACTTTTGCTCCTCAACAAGTCACTCAGAATCAATCTATATACTGTTACCCGATGCAAACATTGCTTCCTACAAAAAGAGGTAGCCCACACCTTCTTTTTAGAAAAAGACATTCTCGCAATACAAAGCAGGAATTCCCTCGAACACGCTTTGATCTCTTTTTTAAAATTTTTTATTTTTTTGCTTGACGGCATTCTCTCTTTTCCATAAAAGCTTTTCCGCACTGAGGGAAACACCTCAAGCAAACATATTCCTCGATGGCTCAATAGGCAGAGCGGGTGACTGTTAATCACTAGGTTGTAGGTTCAAGTCCTACTCGAGGAGCCAGATTTCAAAGCCTCTTTCGAAAGAAAGAGGCTTTTTTTGTGCCTTGACGTAAACTTCAGAAGTACGGAATGCACACTTCTTGTATTTATTTCCACTTTTTTCAAATTTATTGATTTTTTTGTTGACGAGCACGAAGCAAATCCGTAAACACATTTTCGCGCTGAGGGAAACCGAAGCACACAATATTCCTCGATGGCTCAATAGGCAGAGCGGGTGACTGTTAATCACTAGGTTGTAGGTTCAAGTCCTACTCGAGGAGCCAGATTTTAAAGCCTCTTTCGAAAGAAAGAGGCTTTTTTGTATTATTTGAAAGCCCTCCCCAGCATAGCCCTACGCTCCACAACGCCTCATCCTTTGTTACCTGTATAGTTTTTTTACACGGTAGACGCATGGCATTTTCCTAGGTATTCTAGCCAAACTGATTTTGCAGAATAGAAAATTTTCCTTTTTTGTTGCTGCACTTACAAACATAACACAGGATACTACCGCTGATTCAATTGCGATCCTGTGCCGCGCATAAACCTGCACAGTGTTGTTGCCACAACCTGCTGCACAAGGAGATATTATGAAAAAAATTCTTTTTGCTCTTGCTATCGTATGTATTTTTGCCACTGCTGCATCCGCTCAAAGTAAATTTGAAAAAATGGATTCCAATAACGACGCCAGCGTCAGTTGGGAAGAATTTTCCAAAACCTACCCTTCCATGAAAGAACTCGCTTTTCAGACAATTGATAAAGATGGTTCCAAAGGAATTTCAGAAGAAGAATGGAAAGCCTTCATGTCCGGTCACAATACTGGCGGCAAAAAAGGCGGCGGCATGATGGGTGGAAAAATGGGCGGCGGCATGATGGGCGGTAAAAAAGCTTCCGGTGCTCCAGAACTTATTGCGCCTCCAAGCAAATAAAAATCAAAAGTTACTCCCATAAAAAAGGTCGACCATTCAGTCGGCTTTTTTTATGTCGTTCTTGCACAGAACTGTAATTAAGTAGCTCCTCTAAAAGCCTTTTTGCGGTATGATGCCAAGAGCACGTATTCGTTTACCCTTTTCACACCATAGGAACAGCGCACTAATGAGCCTTGCTTTACTCTTTTTTTTCTTCAAAGGACTTATTATCGGTCTTACCATCGCCGCTCCCGTCGGGCCGGTTGGCGTTCTGTGTGTCCACCGAACATTACGGTATGGCAAGCTTGTGGGGGTAATCTCCGGTCTTGGAGCCGCCTTTGCTGATCTTTTTTACGGAGCGGTAGCTGCATTCGGACTGGTTGCCATAACCAATCTCATCACAAATTCGAGCACAGCCATCCGCCTTGTTGGGGGCTTATTGTTTATGGCAATCGGCGTCCATATGCTCCGTCAACACCCCGCACCTGCAACAGAGTCAGACGATGAAACCATTAACAGGCATAAACCGGGACTTCTCACAGCCTGCTTCAGCACCTTTGTCCTTACAGTTATGAACCCCGGAACAATTGTAGCTTTTACAGTTATTTTTGCGACATTCGGCATTAACCACAAAGCCAACGTAGTCGATGCCGCACTTCTCGTGCTTGGTGTATTTATAGGCTCTGCAATCTGGTGGTGCGGATTAGCTTTCTGTGCCAACGCAATGCGGACATACGTAGAAAAACACACTCAGCTTATCAGCAAAATATCCGGTACAATTATCGTCACTTTCGGTTGTCTTTCGCTTCTAAGCCTTATTGTCGAACTATAATTTTACTAAAAGTAAAGAGCTGCATAGTAATTTCTCCACACGGGAATTGTCTATTGCCAGAGCACAGTGCAATCCTTATATTCCGCGCATGACAAAAACATGGAAACAAAAATCTAGCCGCCTTGTACTTGGGCGCACACCGCTTGAGCAGCCTGCTTTTCTTCCAATGTCCAAAAAAGAAATGGACGAGCTTGGCTGGGATGAGCTTGATATACTTTTCGTTACAGGTGACTCTTATGTAGATCACCCAAGTTTTGCCGCTGCTCTGTTAGGACGTTGGCTGGTAGCACATGGATACCGAGTAGGGATTGTTGCGCAGCCCCGCTGGGATTCTCCTGAGGATCTTTGTGCTATGGGACGTCCTCGGCTGTTCGCCTCTGTGAGTGCAGGTGCTATTGATTCCATGCTGGCGCATTACACTGCGTTCAGAAAAAAACGCCACGATGATGCGTACACACCGGGTGGTAAAGCAGGAGCACGCCCGAACCGCGCCACAATCGTATATTCAAACCTTATTCGCAGCGCATTTCCAAACATTCCTGTGGTTATCGGCGGTATTGAAGCTTCATTACGTCGTATTACCCATTATGATTTCTGGACAGATAAGCTTCGCCGCTCCATTTTATTAGATAGCAAAGCAGACTGCATAGTTTACGGCATGGGTGAATACGCCATGCTCCACATTGCGCATGTTCTCGATCAGTACGGCGAAACATCCGGCACTCCTTTTTCCTATATCGCACAGGATGTCAGAGGCATTGCCTATATGGGCACACACGATGATATTCCGCCGCAAGCAAAACTTGTAGAACTGCCTTCGCACGAAGAAATCGAAGCTGATGCAAAACAATTGATGACAGCCACGCTCAAACTGGAACGTCATGTTCAAGCAGCCGATGGATGGGCAATTCAACCTGTGGGCAAGCGTGCAGTCATTTTAGCTCCGCCAGCATTACCATTGTCTGAAGAAGAAATGGACGAATTGTATGGTCTGCCCTACGCCAAAACGCAACATCCTTCCTACAAAGAAAAAATTCCATGCGTAGACATGATGACAACCAGTATTACAACTCACCGTGGTTGTGGTGGTGGATGCTCATTCTGCTCACTTGCCCTGCATCAAGGCAGACGGATTGCATCGCGCAGTAAAGAATCCATTATGCAGGAAATAGAAACCCTCATCCGCAACAAACGCTTCAAAGGTTCCATAAGCGATGTGGGCGGTCCTTCCGCAAACATGTGGCAGGCATACTGCAAGGCAAGTCCTGAAAAATGTAAGCGACAAAGCTGCATGCACCCGAAGGTTTGCCCGCAGTTCACCGTCAATCAGGCAGAAGGCATTGCACTGCTTCGAGATATCCAAAAAACAGCGGGGATTAAAAATGTCCGCGTCGCAAGCGGCGTGCGATATGATCTGGCACAAAAAGAAGAAACTGCGCTGCGTGCCTATACAATGGAATTTACCGGCGGACAGCTAAAAGTTGCTCCTGAGCATATTTGTGACGGCGTGCTAAATCGTATGCGTAAGCCAGGTCTTGCGTCATTCGAACGATTCCTTGATGCGTTTAAAAAATACTCCGAGCAAGCAGGCAAGGAACAATATGTTATCCCTTACCTTATGAGTGCATTTCCGGGGTGTACTGACAACCATATGCACGAGCTTGGCAACTGGCTTCGCGCCCGTGGCTGGCAGCCACAGCAGGTTCAATGCTTTATCCCTACACCGGGGACTGTAGCTACTGCCTCGTATTACGCAAAAATCGATGAAAAAGGGAACGAGCTTTATGTAGCGCGCACTGATGCGGAGCGACTTCGTCAACATCACATTCTTATGCCAAGTGTAGGACGAAAAAAAACGCACACACAACGCGGTAACCGCGGTGCATATGCTGCTAAAAAATCTGACGACTATTCAGATTCTAACCAGCGTTCCAATAAAAGAAAAACAAAACACGACGGCAAGCCTAAACATAAAAACCATGCAAAAAATGGCAACCGTTCTACACAGGGAAAGCGTTCATCACGAAATGCCCAATCTGGTCAGGGCAAGGCATCCCCTTTTGCAATCAACAAGAGGTAGCGTATCCTTATCCGCTAATGCTCTGCTCTAGTGGCAACGATATTTACAGCTTATATTCGACGTGCAGAATTTCTGCACGTCGTTTTTTATTGTTCAGTAAAGCAACAGAATTTCCTTCAAAATTATTCACGGGAAACATTGTTCAGCAGCCACTCCACCGTTCCTGAGACAGCCCACCGTTCTTTTCCCGGCATGCTTATAATTTCTTTTTCTGTCCTACTTTCAAGCTGCACTATAAGATGATTTTCTAATAGCGTTATGCATTCAGGCTCAATTCTCTTTTCGTGTTCTAGCTGCAACATTATTTCTTTTTGCTCCGCAGCGGAAAATTCTTCAAACAATTGCGCAGCGTAGTCCCTGTCTGTTCTCAGCAACAATATTATAGCAGCCCGCTGAATAGCTACAGGCTCATTGCGTAGCACTGCTACAATCTCTTTTACTGGCACAGAAATAATCGGTGCAAACGGCATGTGCACCCTGTCATTCCGACATAATGCTACAACTTGAGCCATATCCTTTGCAGCAATGGCGCGTATCATAAGCCTTCGTACCAAAGCACTGTCTACAACAAGCGCTCCGGTACTTACTATTGAGCTATTACGGCTTCGCAATAATGCTTTTACCTGCTCGGGATACAACGAAGGTAACTTCCCCGCCTCCCGCAAAAAACCGGCGGCTGCTTCTGGCGAAAAACTACTGAGCACTTGTGCTGCATGCGATTCACCCAAGGCAAGCACTGAGGCAACAAACTGCTGCGATTCAGACAATACAACTTCAACTCCAGCTCTATGCCCTGCTCGCCGCTCGATAGCCTCCTGTTTTTCAAAAGGCATTTTTTCTACCAGCGCATACCTTCTGTCCTCTGAAAGTTGGGATAAAATAACTGCTGCTGAAAGGGGGTGCTGACTCATAAGTTCTATGCGTAATGTATCATTATCAAGACGCACCAGCTTTTCGATAGCCGACGCATTCATCTCGGCAAATTCCGGTACTAAAATTTCCTGCTTGCCTGTGAGTATTGGAATGATCTCTCCAAGTGCCTTCTCAGGGAAAACAAGCATCATTGTACCGTTCATTCCATTAGAACCATCTTGATGTCTACCTTCATCACCTACACTCACAGACAACTCACAGACAATGCACGATTGATCCAACTCAAAATAGTTTGCGTACTCTGCCTGTTCACTAGATTTACCATGAATTGACTCTATCTCGTAATACGGCGCAAAAGCCCATTCCATTTCAAGCAACAATAAATGTAGCAGATGTCTCACAACACTCTTGGCAATTGGAAACCCACAAGTCTCTTTTGATTTTTTTTGCTTTGCTATCCTCGATAACAGTACACGCGATGACTCTTGCGTACCCGCAGAATAGAGTGCATGTGCAAGCCCTACTGCGACGTCCCTTTCCAGTCCCACAAAATTCACTCCATCTAATGGGAACATGGAAAAACTCGTTGCAACAGGATGATCCATACGCAGCCAGACATCGAATGGAGCGCGAACAGTCCGCACTGGCGTTACGCTGCACGGACATCCTGTCAATTTGCGAAGCCGCTTTGTAGCACCTGATGCAAATTGACTCATAATTTTGTCCAGCACAGGAAATTGTACAGTCTTCCGGTAACGATATTCGAGCAGCTGTGTAAGCGTACCATTTTTTTGCGCTTCTGCTAGCTGTTCGGGTGCTAGTCCTGCTAACACCCCTTCACTGCCTGAAGGTATAAGCCCGTCACTGGGATCTGTGCCTGCTTCTGCATCCAGAGAATTTTCAGATTCAAACGGGCGCTTCAACAGCCACTGCATTTCTTCTACGGTCACATCATTTGCTGATGACGGATTTTCTTCAGCCCCAAACAGCTCAGACACAAGATCACTTTCTACCCCTGTCAGTGATGCCTGCCATGCCTCATCAGACCATGGGTCAAACTGGACTGTTACTTCAGTACGCTTTGGCACATTACAAGACTTTTGCCGTGCATCCTCTTCAGCCTCTAGAGAACGAGAGTACGAGCCATCACTTGAAGCTTTCGAAGCAGAGTCATTTATCTGAAATGGAAGAACTTTTCCCATATTCTTTTTATCAGCCATATATTTTTCCTGAAAATACGGTTCGAGGTGCACTTTTTCATATCTGGAATGCAAATACGCTGGTTGAGCTTACGTATATCTATACAACAGATTCAATTTTTTGCACTACCCAAGCGATTATATATAGTAATTTAATGGATATATTACGTTCTAACGGCACACTATTCCTTGCCCCTTTCCCAACATGCAGATAGTCTGTGAAGTATTATAATTAACACAGCTCCATGGAGCAATTTTAATTAGTTATACTAAATTAACTATACATTTCACAATGACGCATTGTCATTACTTGAAATAGATATTCTACAAGTAACTTGCTGGTTTTACACTGCAAAGAATGACGCAAAATCTGTCGGGAGGATCAAAAAATGACCATGATGCATACATCCCAGTGGAGAAGGAGTATTTATAATATTCTTGACGGATTGAGCGATGGGTTATCGCACTTTGCCGGTGCCAGCCGAGTTGCGTTAATTATTTGCCTTGAGCGTAACGAACCTTTTTATATTCTCGATCCGCAAAATTTGCTTGATGGACATCAGCCTCGCCTCAAAGATCTTTTCAAGAGCTTCCAAGACACAGTTTCGCACAATTTGCGTTCCGAATTTGATCCGGCTAACGATCCACAACTAACGGGACTCATAGCATATGGCGGCTCGTGCACTACATTGCCGTTTCAAATGTGGTTTACGGAGGAACACCCAGATATCTGTTCCAAAGGACCTACGTTACGCTGGCTGGAATATGCAGCCACTCAATTGTGCGCTGATTTCAGCCAAGATGCCGGACTGCGCAACGATACCTCCAGCTATGTACTGCAAGGCTATGCACAACACGCCATCCGCGATTATATCATCGATAAACGTAGCGAGGCACTAGGTATGGACACATACCTGCGTATCTATCCAACATTGAATGCAATTTTAGGAATTTCAAATACACGGGAGGAAGGAGCATGGCCGAGGGGGAAAATAGCCTTTGTTGAACCGCGCCTGTTACAGCACGTCCAGTTTCTTGCATCGTTTCCACGAATGGAGCAGCCACTGCTCGTAAACCTCAGGCATTGCAGAAAAACATTGCAAGCTGTAGAAAATACAGACCGGTATCTTATTTCGGATGGCTGCACCCTTGCGGGAATTGCAGCGGGAGAATTACCGCCTGGCACTATTGTCGCAACATTCGAGGGAAACCACGGGCTGGTCACTCTGGATGATGAACTTATTTGCAGTTTTGCATCAGGAAATTTTCTTGCTACCAACCGCCGCCCGAACCTCGTTCAACTTGAAGAAGCCCTGTTTGAATCCACCGTAACACCAGAGCAGCGGCACAGCCTTTTTCAGTATACAACCCGTGTTGTAATCCGCGCACGAGAGCGTAAGCATGGTTGCACCCTTGTATTAGACCTTAATACAATCCCCCGTAATATTGCAGGACAGACACTGCAAACCCCGCTTGATTTAAGCCTGCCGGAAAATATTGACATAGCCTGTTCACTTGCCAAAGTAGACGGCGCATTGCACATCAGCAAGACATCTACCCTGCTGGGTTTTGCCTGCCTTCTGGATGGTCGAGCTGTCCCCGGAGAAAACAGGGCACGCGGTGCTCGATTTAACTCGGCATTACGATTCACTGCGCTACATAAAAATATTATCGCTATTGTGGTTTCTTCCGACAGACCTGTTTCAGTAATCCAGCATGGTGTTGAACTTACAGCACAATGCAGCTGGAAACCCATCAGTTACAATTGCACACCACCGTTACTCTCAGACTGGATAAACGAATAGCTCTATTGAATAGGAACAGCTTGGGATACAAAAGCAAAACCATAGGATGAACCTGTACCGAGCATTATGCTCTCTACAATGGGTACGTCCACGGCTCTGTCGGCTTCCCATTTAAGAATAAAATTTGCGCCAGACCCACCGGAGTCATCATCAAGGCTAATGACATACCGTAAGGACTGAAGTGGATTCATGACCGCTGGAAGATCATCATAGCGACGCAATAATTTCCCATCAGTATCAAAAAATTCTAAACTCGTAATGCGGATTGACTCTGTCCTACTTGTATTGCGTACGCTTAATGTTGTTGTAACATTTATTTTTGCTTCTTTATTTCCATGATAAATGTACGCGTATGCTGGAACATACAAAGTTTGCCCATTCTGTCTGGTACGAGCCGAACTATTACTGGGAAATGCTATTGCAGCCACAAAAAACAATATACCTGTAGCCCATACGATACGAAAAGCACTCATACGAACCTCGTGTAATATAAATTACATATTATTTTGAGAGTGCAGCATAGCAGAGTTACATTTTTTAAAAAAGCGTAATCATCTATTTTATTGGTATATTACGAAAAAACACTTCTATCTATAACAACACGACTTCTCTATAGCCGCTACCACAGCCTCATTCACTCATATGTACATTTAATCTCGTACAAAGAAATCCGTTACCGACTTGCTAAAACTGTGCTACGCTCTGACCACCATCGTAAGTTGCATTCCAAATACGCACCACTGCACTTGTATTCAAAAACGGACTACGCTAATCTGTTGATATAGAAATATGTTCGACACCAAGGCTGTTGCCCAGTCTTCATAATAGAAACGGAGCGTACTATGGCAAACTACTGGCTCGTTAAGTCTGAACCTGGATGCTACTCTATCGACACATTGGAAAATGAGCCGAATCAGGTCACCTCATGGGACGGCGTACGAAATTATCAGGCACGCAATTTCATGCGCGATGATATGAAACTTGGCGATAAGGTATTATTTTACCACAGCGTCACCAAGCCTTCAGTTGTCGGCGTATGTGAAGTCGTCAGAGAAAGTTACCCCGACCATACTGCGTGGAATCCGGAAGACGATCATTTTGATCCAAAATCAACTGAAGATAATCCACGTTGGTTTATGGTAGACGTAAAATTTGTCGAAAAATTTCCCCGCGCTCTTACATTAAAAGAGTTACGACAGATTCCGGGACTTGAGAACATGGAGCTGTTACGCAAAGGTTCACGCCTTTCCGTAATGCCAGTTGATAAAAAAGAATTCGATATCATCTGCAACCTTGCAAAGGAGCAGGCATGAAAGAAACCAAAGAACGCCTCACGCAGTTAGAAGAACAGCTGTATTTTCAAGAAAAGACTATTACTGAACTCAATGAAGCGTTGACGAATCAACAATTTCAAATCGATGAAATGGAAAAAAAGATGGAGGCTATGATTCTGCGAATTCGCCAGCTTAGCCCTGTTCTTGACGATGGCGGTGTTGATGATGGTCCACCACCACATTATGGTGGCAATATCTAGCCCATTGCCAAATCAACATCATCCGCGAATACGCAAACGCTGGCTTCTAAGCCCATGTTGCGCTATCGACAGTAAAATAAAAAAGGTTGCCTTTCTCTGAGAAAGGCAACCTTTTTTATGCTTATGTACCACTTTTCATCACAGACTACCCCGTTGCAAAGCAATGTTGCGCTAAAGCTAGTCTTAAAAATGATATGCAATCATATAATAACTGGGGCAAAGGAATCGAAGGGTTCTGCTTACCAAAGGCATCTTGCAAAAAACAAGAACATATATTGCTCCCCCTTCAAAGGTGTCTACGAAACCTATTTCCCCTTACCACCAAGGTATGCAGACTGAATTTCCGGATTAGAAAGTAGGGTATCTGCATTATCTGCAAGTACAATGTTGCCTACTTCCATTACGTATCCGCGATCCGCAAGTTTAAGCGCAGCACGTGCGTTCTGTTCTACAAGAATAACAGTAAGCCCATGCTTGTTAATCTTACGGATAGTTTCAAAAATCGACTTTACAAGAATCGGTGCAAGACCAAGCGAAGGTTCATCAAGCAGCAACAGTCGAGGGCTGGACATCAATGCACGACCGATTGCGAGCATTTGCTGCTCACCGCCGGAAAGAGTACCGGCAAGCTGGCTACGACGTTCCAGCAGACGCGGAAACAAGTCGTAAATCCATTCTCTATTGCGTTCGATTTTCGCCTTATCCTTCAGTGTAAAGGCGCCAAGATCCATGTTCTCTTCTACAGTAAGTGTAGAAAATACACGACGCCCCTCTGGAGATTGGGAAATACCAAGCTTAACAATATTATGTGCAGGAATTGAATGGATAGGCTTGCCATCAAGAAGAATTTCTCCCTTGGCAGCCTTCACAAGCCCACAGATAGAGTTAAGCGTCGTTGATTTTCCCGCCCCGTTTGCGCCGAGAATAGTAACAATCTCACCTTCTTCTACTGTGAGGTTGATGCCGTGCAGTGCTTCTACGTTGCCGTAGTTTACGTGCAGATCACGAAGTTCTAGTAGCATATGGCAGGTCTCCCTTACAGCAGATCATCATCAGCACCGAGGTATGCTTCGATAACTCGGGGATCATTTTTAATTGTTTCAGGATCGCCTTCTGCAATCACAGCACCGTATTCAAGAACAACAAGATGCTCACAGATTTTCATAACAAGACTCATGTCGTGTTCAATCAGCAGAACAGTAATTCCGCGGTCACGAATAGCCTTAATAAGATCAATAAGCTCCTGCGTTTCCTGATCGTTCATACCGCCAGCAGGCTCATCAAGAATAATGAACTTTGGTTCTGTCGCCAATGCACGGGCAATTTCCAGCAAGCGCTGCTTTCCGTAGGATAAACTGTCAGCCTGCGTATCCCACTGGTCTTTCAAGCCGACAAATTCTAGTTCTGCCATGGCTTTTTCAAGCACGTGTTTTTCTTCAACACGCTGTGCAGGAGTACGGAACATGGAAGCAAAAATACCGGATTTCATACGGCAATGACAGCCGGAGAGCACATTTTCTAACGCACTCAAACTCTTGAAGAGTCGAATTGTCTGAAACGTACGGGCAATACCGAGATTAACAATGCGGTGGGTCTGCATGCCCACAACATCTTTACCGTTGAAAACAGCTTCGCCAGTGTCTGGAACATAGTTGCCCGTAATCAGGTTAAATACTGTAGTCTTGCCAGCGCCGTTAGGACCAATAAGCCCTACGATAGTTCCCTCTTCAACGCTAAAGGAAACGTCATTAACGGCAAGCAACCCACCGAAGCTTTTTGTTAAGTTTTTAAGCTCAATAAGACTCATTACTGCTCTCCTTCAGCGTTGCTGAAAAAGCGGGCAACATTGTATTTTCGCGGTAACGGCGGCAACAGCCCCTGAGTACGGAAAATCATCATGGCGATCATTGCTGCACCGAATACAAGCATTCGAGCTGATGCAAAATCACGGAATAATTCAGGCAGACCAATAATAAGGAAAGCACCAAGAAGCACCCCGCGAATAGATCCCATGCCGCCAAGAATAACAATGGTGAATAGAAGTACAGATTCCCAGAAAGAAAATGATTCCGGTGAAATAATCTTCATTTTCCCAGCAAAGATAGTGCCCACCATACCAGCCCAAAATGCGCCGATAACAAAAGCAATAAGCTTGTAGCGGGAAATATCAATACCGGAGCCTTCAGCAGCGACATCATCATCTTTAATGTAGTTTAACGCCCTGCCGAAGCGTGAGTTTTCCAAACGGTGGAATAAGAATATCGTAGCCGCACAGAATCCCCAGATAAGGTAGAAGAACTGATACGGACGCTTAATTTTAAGACCGAACAACATTGGACGATCAATGCCGAAAATGCCGTTTGCACCACCGGTTAATCCGCCAACGTCATTGATAAGTGCAATGCGGATAATCTCTACAATACCGATAGTCACAATAAGCAGGTAGTCACCGCGCAGGTGAATAATCGGTCTTGCTACAATCAACCCGAACAAACCGGCGAGGATACCAGCCAATGGCATAGTCCACAGCAGAGGTATGTCGAACATTGTATTCAAAATTGCAGAGGTGTACGCACCTACAGCAAAAAACGCAGCATGCCCCATCTGGAAAAGACCACACTGACCGAGGATAATATTCAGACTAAGCGCAAGGATTGCGTACAGCCCAATGTTATTCAATACATCAGTCCAATATGCATTCAGCACCAGCGGTGCACAAGCAAACAGCGCTACTCCTGCAAGGCACAGCATATCTTGTTTTCTAATAATCATACCTTGTCAGCCACCCTTTCGCCCAATAATCCGGTAGGACGGACGATCAAAATGAGAATGAGAACAAGGAAGGAGATTGCGTCTTTCCATGCAATGGAAATGTACGCAGCCCCTAGCGATTCCACAACACCAAGCAACAAACCACCGAGCATTGCACCCGGAATGTTACCGATGCCGCCGAGAATTGCAGCAGTAAATGCTTTAAGACCATACAGCCAGCCCATGGTGAAACTGATCTGACCATAGTACAAGCCGACCATAACGCCAGCAGCACCACCAAGTGCAGGACCGATCATAAACACAAGGCTGATTACGCGGTTAACATCAATTCCCATCAGCTTTGCTGCACCCTGATCGATAGCAGCTGCGCGGATAGCAGTACCAATACGTGTTTTATGCGTCAGGTAGTATAACGCGCACATAAGCACTACAGAGATGGCAAACATTAAAATACGGATTAACGGCAATTCCACACCTAATATATTCACGGTGATATTAGGCAGTAAGCCGTGCGGGTAAACTAACGGACGCGCACCCCAGATAAGCATGATTGCATTCTGGAAAAAGATGGAAGCACCAAGAGCACTTACAACCGCAGAAAGACGCGGCGAAGTCCTAAGCGGGCGATAGGCTATACGCTCTAGCAAAAAGCCAACCACGCCTACTAAAATAACAACCATCACTGCCAAAAGAATCAATCCTGCAACAGGTCCGATTGCATCTGTAAGTCCCAGTGAGGTGAGCAGTGTGAGTCCTAAAAAAGCACCAATGGTAAAAAGATCGCCGTGTGCAAAGTTAATCAGCTTTAGCACACCGTACACCATGGTATATCCTAGTGCGATAAGCGCATAAATACCGCCGACCGCCAAGCCATTTGTCAATTGTTGAAAAAATTCTTCCATAAGGAAATCCCGTTGAGAAAAAAACGGTAAAATCCAGAGCACAGCACCCTTGCCGTGCTGTGCTCTGGAAAAGAGAAGCCGAAATTACGGTAACATTACGAACTGGCCGTTAGCATCAACTTCGCTAACGCGATAGAACTTACCGGCACGGTCACCTTTTTTATCAAAAGCGATGGTGCCTGTCAGCCCAGGATAGTTGTCCATTTTGTTACGTAAGTACTCGGAGAGAACTTCCGGATCAGTGGAGTCGGTCTGACGGATTGCTTCAACAATAGCAAGGAATGCATCGCCAGCAAATACAGACCAGATAGAGGCAGGAAGTGCGTTGTACTTTGCCTTATAGGTATCCAGAATTTCTTTTGCAAAAGGAGAAGTAAGGTCGTTTACACCCGGAGGGCTTACAAAGAAGAACCCTTTAGCTGCGTCGTTTCCAGCAATTTTAACAAGATCAAGGTTGTTGGTAGCGTCGCCGCCCATCATATCAACATCCCACTTCATTTCTTTTTTCTGGCGCAGCAGCAAGCCTGCTTCATTAAAGTAGCCAGTGTAGAAAATTACGTCAGGATTGAACCCTTTAATCTTGGTAAGGATGGTGTTGTAATCCTGCTCGCCCGGATTAAGTGCATCAAAAAATACAACTGTATTTCCGTCGAGAAGTTTACGGGTCTCATCCGCCAGACCTTTTGCGTATGAAGAGTTGTCGTGCAGGATAGCAATGCGCTTATATCCGCGATCTTTCAAAACCTGTGCAGCGGCTGCGCCCTGAGAATCGTCACGAGGACATGTGCGGAAGAAGTTAGCAAGACCTTTTTCAGTCAAACGCACCATGGTAGAACCTGTTGCAATCTGAATCACATCTTCTTCGTCATAAATGTCCTGTGCTGCTTCAGTAATAGAAGAGCCATAGGTACCAATAACCGCAACTACACCGGATGTAATCAGGCGCTGAGCGGCAAGAGCTGCTGTTTTAGGGTCAAATGCATCGTCTTCTGCGATAATTTCAACTTTCTTGCCGTTAATACCGCCGTCAGCATTGACTTTCGCAGCCAGAATCTCAACGAGATTCTTCATATCAAGACCTTCTGATGCATATTTGCCGGTGAGCGGAGCTTGCAAGCCGATTTTAATAGTATCTGCTAATGCAGCAGATGACATCAACATTGAAGCAACCAGCCCAAAGGCTAAAACGTGCATAAATCTTTTCATTCGAAATCCTCCTATGGATGACTTTCTATAAAAATCCTACAAATAATTCCCTCTCCTTTATCGAAAACCAACCTAACAACCCGATCTCACAGGGCTTCAGGTATACTCTTCTCACATAGCAACCCACGACAATTTTGTCAAAAAATATGCGTTTTAATGTGATAGAACACTAATTTTCTATTGCAAAGTACGCCCTACTGCGTGAAAAAATACATAATTTTTTCACAGTGCACGCGTTTAACCTGTCCAATTCATTGTTGGCTTCAACGCATTGAATGATTCTTCAATCAATACAAAATTGGCAGTACTCGGCAAAAAAATGAAAGGGAGTGTATGAATGTAAAAACTGCATTGCATAAAAAAGTGAGTTATGCACATCCGAAACAAGAACTGAATATTTCAAATAGAATCCAGCAAAAATACTTCTCAATAGCTACTTATTCACTATTGTCCGCTTGCCAGCTTCATAAAGCAGGCTCATACTGTAGAATTCACGATTTTTCTCATTTCGGTATCTTTGCAACACCTTGATGACTCATACACTCGTGTCATCAAAATTCATTACAAAGACAGCACCACCCAACTTCAATGCAGGAACCCTTTCTTATACACAATTTATGACAAATATAAAGGGGCAAATGGGAGCTTCCATTTAAGGCATTTATATTGCATGCAAGATATATTACGTTTTTGTATATAAAAAGAACACTTACCTTACACTCTCCTTCTATTCTGTACACTCTTACCACACTAGAACATACCACAACATATTCTTTTTTTTCAAAAAAAACGGCTACCCTGCTTATGAAAATAAGCAGAGTAGCCAAATCACGTACATTCCCCCTTTAACTATCACGGATAACCACACTACTAGCTAATGCATTCCCAAAGCAAAATTAGGCGAGTAAAAATTTATTCATTGTCTTTAAAGACTGCTTCAGGCTCTTTCACATCATCTGTGATAATGCCATAAATAGCTTCCAGACGTTTTTTCAGCACAGGCGAAAGCTCTTCCAAACTTTGAGTGCCGTGCTCAACTTCCGGCGGGTCATACAAGCCTACATGCTTTGCCAGCATTTCTAATGCCTTTAACTTCGAATGCTGCTTTACACGAACTGTCCCACCACGGCTTGTTACCGTTTCCGTAATTTCTGCAATGGAAGCTGCTTGAGCGCTATTTATATCTTGCGAATTACGCAATGTCAGATGCCCGTCATCCCACGCACAAACATCCTTCAGCGTAGCAAATCCAACCGCGGCTAATTCTCTGACAACTGCGTCCTGCGTAATTTCCGTACGCTGCGCACGTTGTGCCTGCTTCCTGCTAATCGCCTGCATAATTTCGGGCAGCGCAAGAAGTCTTGTAGCCGTAGCACCAGCAGATTTCTGGGCATATCCAGCACGGCATGCAGCAAGTCGTCCGTTGTAGTCTAGCAGGTACTCATCAACAAAACGCCGCTGTTTGACTGAAAGTGTCTTACCTGCACCCTTCTGCTGAACAGCTGGCTTTCGTGCCTTCTTGTTTTCTGCACGATCTTCAGCCGACACGACTTCGGAACCTTCTTCAGCCATCACTTTTTCACTCCCCGCAGTTCAGCCTTAATCTCTGACAGAACTTCCTGCATGGCTGCAACTCTCTCATCAATCCGCGCTACTTTAATAACTACTTGCTGCTGTGCAACGTACTCTTTCGATAACGTACCGGTAACTTGCTCTACATGATCCAGCCGAGCACTAAAACTACTGAATACTCCTGCTAACGTTGCCACGGTAGTAACAAGCCCGACAGCAGCACTCAACGTCACTTTTCTATCCATGCGCCAACGCGCTTCACTGTTACATCCCACTGCTGCCACCATTTCCTGCTGTATCTTTTCTGTATGATCCCAAGGATGATCCAAGGTAATAATTAACCACTGCCCCAAATGCAGTTCCCAACGAACCAAGCAGCAATAATGCTGGCTCGCTAACATCGGGAGCCGCTACCACTTCGCTAAGCATCCAAAAAAATCCGCAAATAACCACAAGAGAGACAATACCAGTAATCCACGCACCGCCATGCCCTGCTTTAGCAAGTGCAACCTCACGCGCCCTAGCGCCCTGCACGTTTTGTAATTCTGCTTCCAACTGTGCACGCTGCCAGCCAAGCAGTTGCGCCTGTTGCTCTACCTCAAGCTCTTTCAATTTTAACAGCACCTGTGGATTTTCCAATGCGGCAGCAACTGCCTGCGGCTCTGGATCTACCCCTAAGAAACTGCTGATAAGTGTTCCGGCAGCACCCGCAATTGCACCCACCGGTCCTCCTAAAGCTGCTCCTAATACTGGCGCAACCTTTGCCACACTCGTTGCCAGCTCTTTCCAATCCATACTGCCTCCTTATCTTTGCACCGACTATACTCCGCAAAAAAACGACAATTATCGAAACCCCAACGATACAAGGCTGAGCGCGCACTCTTAACCATACGCTGACTGGATTGACGATAGACCTGATGGCGCAAAAAAAAGCATCTTCCCAAACAGGAAGATGCTTCATTTTGAAATAATCAACTCTGCTACCCTAGAGCAGAAAAAACATACAGCTTATGAACGCGGTCAGAAGTAAAAAAACTGATTATGGAACGCACACACCGCGTTCAATTGCAGCATCATACGGTTCGCCATACCCAAGTGCTGATCCTTCTTCCAAAGCGTCGCACCCCTCGTCTATTTTAAGTTGAGCAAGGAGAAGTTCACCTAAGAAATTCCAAGCTGTTCCGCTCTTCGAATCAAGTTCCAACGCTCTTTCGTAATTCTTTTTAGCACCCATATAATTGCCAAGTCCAAACTCTGCATAGCCCCGATAAGCATAGGAATCACTCTGCGGGTAATACCGCACAGCTTTATCTAAATCTTCAACAGCCGCTTCATATTCTTCAAACTGGATCAATAGACGTCCGCGGCGCAACCATGCTTCACCGTATTTCGGTTCAATACGCAGTGCCTCGCGCAACAACCCAGCAGCCTTTGCAGGATTTTCGCATACACCGTTTTTCCAAAGCACATGCGCTTTTGCATATGCAAGCTGTGCATCGTGATGTAAAGCTCCCGATATTCCAGTCGGATTATGGGTAACCTTCGGTTGAGCTACTGTTCCAGAACAGCCTGAAAGGAAGAAGGCTGTTGTCAGAAGCAACACTATACAACGCTTTATCATGTAAATACCTTACGGAAGCACCACAACTATTAGGTAAGTTGGGAAAAAAAGATTGACTCATTTTGCAGCACGATTTATCGAATCCTCTATACTAATTTGTTTATACAGGAGTTTTCATGTTTTCGTCTGCAGCTACACGCACTAAAATTCATTCTCTCATGCAGCAGCTTCGTTCCTACCCCTTTTTGCACCAAAAAGAAAATGCGGAAAGATGCGTCCGGTTACTTGAAACTATTGATGAGCAGTACGCCATTTACTCTCAACTCTGCCACTCGCAAAGCCACTTTATTCATCATTTTCAAGATATTTTGCATAAACACCGCATTGAAGAAGACGATATTTTTTGCCTACTGGAAGACCTGCTCATTTTAGTACGTGAAAAAACTCTCCGGACAGGAATTCCGCAAGCCAATAAGGCAGAACTTGCTGCTCTTACACTTGTTTTTGACGGTAAAGACTGGAGCAAAGACGATGGCACGCTCTTTTCCGAAACTTTTTTCTACAAAGTTCCACTTAGCCTTATTCATGCAATTTCTGACGAACTGCACGGAAATCAACAGGATGCTCAATATCTGCCACAATAAGTTTTCATAAATTTATATATAATTCTACAAGCCCTATTCCCCGCACTGGCAGATTCTGCTACTATTTAGGAAAGATAGAAACAAGCAATAATCGATGGGGGGCTGTATCGGTTATGAGCAGAATACCGCGGTCTACTTTTATAGGGAAGAGTAGACCGGCTCTTTTCTTCATTATCGCCACGTGCTGCGCAATATGCTATCACCTTGCCGTTCACCAATGGTTCACGGAGTCTTCTCCCGTGCACTTTTTTCTTCCACTATTTTTAGGAACTATAATTTTCCTTTTCACAAGCTATTTCGCCTCCCAGAACAGCAAGATTGAAGAAATTGCAAATTCCCGCCTAGAACAACTGGCTGCGACAAAAACGGAAGTCACGCAACTCCGCATGCGACTTGTTGACGTGGAACGCAGGGCACGCTCTGCACGCCGAGAAGCACAACGCTTGCGGTTGGAACGTTGCACTCCACGCATTGAATTAACCAATAAATTTGAAACAACATTCCACGCCACGCCGGACTCAATTCTTTTGGCAGACATGGAGTCCGGTCTTGTAACTGATGTTAACGAGAGCTTTCTCAGGTTACTCGATTATGACTGGAATGACGTTTACAATAATCCGGTCAACACCCTTTTTACATGGGCAAATGAACAAGATGCTCAAGAGTTTGCAACAGCACTCATAACGGGGCAAACAGCAAACAATCTACAGGCAATATCTCAATCTCAAAACAGGGCAGACTTTTTTGCTTTGGTGTCAATGCGGTCAGTATCAATTTCTGGAAAGCGTACACTCGTTATTGCTGTACGCGATTGTTCAGACCTTCATGCAGCTCACGATAAAATCCGTACTTTTTCGACAGCACTTGAACAAAGTCCAGTCGGCACAGCAATTCTTTCAAGCGATGGCTGTGTCGTGCACATCAATACACGATTTGCAAAGCTAACAGGATATACTGCCGAAGAACTCCACGGCAACAAAATTCCTTTTTTCGAGAACCTTCCAGAAGAATCTGTCTTATCGTGGGAAAACTTGGCAACAAAATCCGAATGGCATAGCGAAATTTATGCTCCCTGCTGCAAAAAAGGTAACTGCTGGTTTTCTATTTCTATTTCACCTGTCACAGAAAATGGCAAAGCCTCTCGATATGTATTGATTCTTGAAGACATAACCAAGAAAAAAGCACAAGAGCGCCATATTCAACACATGGCAATGCATGACGGGCTTACAGGGGTCGCGAACCGTCGCCATTTCAAAATGCAGCTGAAACAATCGATAGAATTGCAGCGCAGAAGCCAAATTCCATTTGCACTCATTTTTATGGATTTAAACAAGTTCAAAGAAATCAACGACACTAGGGGACATGACTTTGGTGATGAAGTCTTAAAAAAGACAGCCAGTCGCCTTAAAAGTGTTCTGCGAGAGGTAGACTTGGTTGCGCGTCCTGGTGGAGATGAATTCTTGCTTCTTCTTAGCGGCATCCAGTCCATGGACGATCTACAAGCGACTCTGACTCGAATTGCCTATCATACCGCACAGCAAGTAACATTTTGTGATAACACGACTATCAACGTCACGGCTGCCATGGGCGTTGCGCTCTGTCCAGAACACGGTACAAATGCAGATGATCTCCTTTCTAAAGCAGACCACGCCATGTATGCATGCAAGCGGACAGAGTCCAGCCCGTTTGTCGTTTGAGAGCCATCAATGGAAATGAACTCCTGTCGCAGATAACCGCACCCGAACAGTACGGTTATCTACTAAAAAAAGATTAGTAGTCGATCGTCACATCATTTCGCTGCCACTGAATTTTGCCTCTGCTCTTTTTGTACTTACGCAGCAGCACATACAATGCTCCAGCGCCGCCATCCTTATTTTGTGCAGTGCAAAATGCCAAAACAACACGCTTAAAAGGGTCACGAGTGAGCCATTCCTGAATGCGCTCACGCAACACAGCATACCCTTCTGGAGAATTTTTCCCACGCCCCGGTATGAGCAACACAGTGCGTTTTCCTTTATTATAAGAAGCACGAAGGAAACAAACCAAGGCTTCGTACGCTTCCTGCGCGACCATACCATGCATGTCAAGATGCCCTTCTGGACTTAACTGCCCTGCACGCAACTTTCCCAGTATTATAGGGTCTAGCCCCTCAACATGTCCTTGAATATACTCATTGGTATATTCGAGCCTAAACTCAACCTCACCGTCCAACAACGCTTGCAAGGCTTTGACCGGATCATCGGCAGCAGTTCCTTTTTTTGCACTTAGCACAACATCGGGCACAACTTCGCGTCCCTTGTTGCTCAATCCGGTTACACCTTTCATTGCAGCAGCAAATGCGTCCTCTTCAGGAACCTCAACCTTCGGTTTTACAGAACTTACAGCTTCTTTGGATCGCTCACGTGCTGTCTGTTTTTTACTCTTTTTCTTAGAAGCTTTTGAGAAGCCTTTCGCATCCTCCATCCGCATTGCCGGTTCATTGGAATGAATGCATTTTTTCACTTTTCCCTGACCACCATCTAAGTTGGATACATTTGACATTGCTTGAAAAAACAAGTCTTCATCATCTGAAGGAACTGAAAACAACTCTTCTTCAGGAATATGTTTTTTTGTGTGCTTTGCTTTTTTCTTCTTTGGTGCACTGGGGTCAGGAAAATCTTTTTTATTCAATTTTTTAAAAGGATTATTGTCCATATCTATCACCTTCACTACGCATTATCATAAAAAAATATCGATACAAAACACCCTTTACAAGGACGCTTTAGTGCTCTTATAACCGTCGAGCAAAATAAGGAGCATACATGTATTCTTTTACCCCAACTGGTGTCTGTGCTAAACAGATTCTGTTCGACATAACCGATGGTGCTATCCACGACGTTAAATTTGTTAAAGGCTGTCCCGGCTCCCTTTCCGCATTAAGCAAAATGCTTGAAGGGAAAGCTGTTGAAGAAGTTATTTCTCTCCTCAGAGGAACTCTTTGCGGTACAAAAAACACTTCCTGTCCAGATCGACTTGCTGAAGCTCTTGAAGAAATTCAGAAAGGCAATGTTACTCCGTATGAAGTAAAAGCAGCCTCAAGCGGTTTCAACCCGTTTTCATAACAGCTGATACATTTTTTCTGTGTACCAGCAGATGCTAACGCAGCATTAGAAATAGTTCTTTATGCGAAAAAAATACCCTGACACCGTCGTGTCAGGGTATTTTTACATCTAACTTAAAAATTCCCAATCTTTTATTTTCAGGTCCACACTGGCACTGCCGTTGTACCGGTCAATTCTTGGAGAATATGCAAGACGCAACTTCCTGCCCTCCATAGAAGGCGGTATGTCATCAACCATTCTCCATGCTTTTGCATGCAATGTAATACCGGAATCCAAGTCGAGCAATTCCAACTTCAAATGCTTACGAGCGAATATGCGACGGGACTTGAGAAGTAACACTGGCGAAGTAAAAACAGGTTCGCTGTTTCCCATACCAAACGGCTGTAACAGCTCAAGCTCTTTAAGTAAGGTGAAGTCTGCTGCTAACTCAAATCCCATTGGAGCATCAAATTTCAATGTTGCTGTTAACTGCTTATCCCCAACAGTCTCAATCACAATCTCGTTGAATCGCTCACGCAACTCATCCAGATTGTCCGCTGCCAGAGACATTCCCGCAGCAAGCTTATGCCCACCGAACCCAAGCAACAAATCTTTGCAACGACAAAGACCTTCGTGAAGATGAAACTCGCTTATTGACCGACCTGAGCCTTTAATATTGTCACCTTCACGGCATAGGATCAGCGTCGGCTTGTAAAACTTTTCCACAACCCGTGAAGCCACAATACCGATAACACCGGAGTGCCAGTCTTCTCCGTACAGAACTAACCCCATTCTGTCAGACTGAGCTTCTGCCTGTTCCATAGCGGCATTGAGAATACGCTCTTCTTCATTTTTGCGCTCTTCATTCATCACATCAAGCTCACGGGCAAGCTGGCGAGAACGCTCATAATCATCAGTAAGCAGCATTTCCAGAGCAATATCAGCCTTACCCATTCGTCCTGCCGCATTTATGCGTGGGGCAAGACCAAAAGCAACCTGTCCTGCTTCAACAGCTCCACCAGCAGCGTAACCGGAAACTTCTTTCAAAGCTGCAATGCCGGGGCGTCGAGCATCTTTAATTTTGAGCAAACCATTTTTAACTAAAATTCTGTTTTGACCGGAAAGGCTCACTACATCGGCAATAGTGCCAAGTGCAACGAGATCAAGTAAATCCCGCACATCTACTTTTATCTTGGATTCTTTTACAAGGTGAGCATTTAGTGCACACATTAAAAAGAATGCAACACCGACACCGGCAAGATGCGGGCACGGGCATTCACTAAGCCTAGGATTACAAATAGCGTGTGCATCCGGCAACGTTTCAGCAGGAAGGTGGTGATCTGAGACAACAACAGTCATCCCCAGCTCTCGAGCTTTGGCAATCGGTGCAAAATCTGTGATGCCGCAGTCTACTGTAAGCAGAAGCTCTACACCATCCTCAGCTAGGCGCTCAATCCATGCCTCGTTAAGACCATAGCCTTCTTCCATACGATTCGGGATGTGCTGGATAATGTCATACCCGTGCGCTTTAACCATCTGGGTAACAACTGCGGATGATGTTACGCCATCCACATCATAGTCGCCCCATACAGCCATTTTTTTACCTGCACCCAATGCATCTGCAAGTACAGCGGCGCTCTCTTCCAGCCCCGGCCACTTGCAAAACGGCTCAAGATATTTAAGCCCCGGCGAAAGATACTGCTGCATATCCTCTGGCGTGTGCATGCCACGCAACCATAGGATATCAATCAGTGTCTGAGAAATTTCTAACTGTCCCGCCCAGTCTGTCAATTCGGAAGGTGCGCTTTCGCCTTCACGCTGTACCCAATTTTTAGCCAAAACAACTCCAGTACGGTAACAATATCATCTAATGTAAAAGTAACAGCAGAGAATTACATAGGTAATTCTCTGCTGTTCAAAGTAACGTATCGTAATAAAATAGTAAGAAGCTATTCTAAAAACAAGTCATCATCGTCGTCATCACTGCCGAATACGTCGTCCGCTGAAGGTGATGGTTCCGGTGCTTTTTCCGGCTTTGCAGATTCAAGCTCAAGTCCGTTCCCTACAGCAGCTGAGACTTCTTCTTTTCTACTTGCCGCAACTTGAGCTGTACGAACAGCAGTGCGTACTTCTGAAACTCGATCTTTAGGTACAAGATTTTTATCAAGAAGCCATAAGAAGAATTTGATAACAACATCAAAACCAGGGTTAACTTCAATTGCCTTCATAAGATAATCTACGCACGGGGCATATTCTTTATTTTCAAAGTAGGCGCGAGCAATGTTGTAATAAAGGTGATCGTCACCACCCGACAATTCAAGAGCTCTGTTGTAGTATTCCAAAGACTGTTTCGTCATCTGGTTTTTACGAAGGCTTATGCCGAACTCGTTAAATAAATGTTTGTGCTTTCCTTCAAACGCAGCATCCAGCTTAACAAGTCTTTCAAAGATGTTATTAGCTTTGCTGGTTTCTCCGCGATCAAGGTAGGTTAACCCCAGCCCGAAGTTAGCACGAACATTTTCTTCATCAACCTGTAGAGCATTGCCGTATTCAAATTCCGCAGTAAAGTTCTCACCGTTATTTCTGTGCGTGTCGGCACGGTCAACAGTATCGGCAAGTTCCTGCATTTTCGGGAACACTGTTGTTACATAAAACTCAGGTTCCGGCTGAAAACGTGCAATAAGATCTTCCAGCGTGATGAAACGTTTTTTTCCTGAAGGGATATAATTTGCGTTAAGAGGCTGAACTTCCATTTTCCCGTCCAGCTCTTCCACAAACCAGAAAGTTTTCTGTACGGACTTACGAACGCCAGTACCGGTCTCTGTCTTTTTCACTTCCTGCGTGGAAAAAATGCCTTTAATCGGCTCCCGTTCTTCCTTTGAAATTACTTCCTGTACACCCACTTCAACCTCCTCAGATCCAGCAGAAACTCGTGGTTATATTTTCATGGACTCCAGAATCTCCTGTGCAGCATGCAATGGAGATTCCGCCCCTGTTACAGGACGCCCGACAACCAGATAGTCAGATCCGGCTTTCACAGCTTGTGCCGGAGTCATTGTACGTCTCTGGTCATCACCAAGGGAAACCGGACGGATTCCCGGGGTAAGACAAATAAACTCATTCCCGCAAGATTTTTTGATTGTATCAACTTCAAAACCGGAGCAGACAACGCCGTTAATGCCCCATTCCTTACCGGATGTAGCAAACGATACTACTGTATCTTCGAGCGATGTTGTCATTCCTTTAGGTAAATCTTCCTGAGACATTGATGTAAGTACAGTTACACCGAGCAGCAACGGTGAAACACCAGAATCTACAGAACCTTCTGCCAGACCTGCAACAGCAGCTCTAGCCATGCGCTCTCCGCCCATAAGGTGAATATTTACCATGTCCACACCGTGCCGTACGCTGGAGCGCACTGCACCTTGAACAGTATTCGGAATATCAAAGAACTTCATATCAAGAAAGACTTTGAAGCCCATTTCTTTTAATTCACCAATAATTTCAGGGCCTGCGGCTGTAAAAAGCTCCAACCCTACCTTTACCCAGACATCAGCACCTTTGAGCATTCGCGCCATAGCAAGTGCTCCTGCTTTATCCGGATAATCAAGCGCAATAACAAGATTCGCCATGCTTATCTCCAGTCTTCCATAATAGAATCAACGAGATCAGGAGAGCTTTGTGGTGACAGCGTAGCAGCGATATATGCACTGCGCAGCTGATCGTACGCTTTATCCAGATCATCGTTAACAATCCATGCGTTAAACCAGTGTGCCTGCTCCAACTCTTTTTGAGCATTTGCAATACGACGCATAATTGTCGACTCATCATCAGTGCCGCGACCACGCAAGCGCTTTTCCAGTTCTTCACGGGAAGGAGGCAAAATAAATACGTAGCAACCTTGCTTTAAGTTTCCGTAAAGCTGGCTTGCGCCCTGCACATCTATATCAAATATAATGTCATACCCTTGCTGGAGCATTTCTAAGGTTGCCTCTTTAGGCGTACCATAGAACTTGCCATGCACCTCAGCCCACTCTGCAAAGAAACCGGCATCACGCTTTTCGCAAAACTCTTCTTCGGATACGAAGTAATAATCTTTGCCGTGAACTTCGCCCTCACGAGGCTGTCGGGTAGTGTATGAAATCGAAAACGAAAATCGAGGAAATTCTTTCAGCAGACGTCTTGTCAAAGTAGTCTTGCCAGTGCCGGAAGGTGCACACAGTACGAGAACAATTCCCCGTCGACCAGTTGAATCAAAAGCTGTATCGACGTTACTGGAAATATCGAGAGTCATTAGTCGTTATCCTCCTGTAGGAAACGCTGACTAATAGTTTCAGCCTGAATGGCAGATAAAATTACATGATTTGAATCTGTGATAATTATTGAGCGTGTTTTTCGCCCGTGTGTTGCATCAACAAGCCGCCCTTCATTTTTTGCATCTTCCCGAACACGACGCATAGGAGAAGACGTGGGCGTCACAATACTTACAACACGGTGATGCACAACATAATTACCAAAACCGATGTTAAGCAGTTTACTGCTTTTCATACGTTACTCCAGATTCTGCACCTGTTCCCGGCATTTCTCGAGTTCGTTTTTGAAATCAACGATGATACGTGCAATTTGCTGATCTTGAATTTTGTTGCCGCATGTATTCACTTCGCGGAAACATTCCTGCAACGTAAAATCAAGACGCTTACCAGCTTCGCCACCGCCTTTGATAAGCTCATCCAAACGCTCAATATGCGCGTTCAAACGGGTGATTTCTTCACTTACATCAAGCTTATCGGACAGAACTGTAATTTCCTGTAAGAAACGTTGTTCTTCCAGTTCAGCTTCGACACGGGCGAGGACTTCGGTAATGCGGTCACGCAATGTTTCAAAGCGCTCTTCTTTAATCTGCGGTGCACGCTCTGTAATGGTAGAAACCCATTCGCGCATACGTGCTGTGCGCTCAAGCATGTCAGCAGAAAGAGCTGTCGCTTCAGTTGCGCGAGCTTTGTTCCAGTCAGCAAGCGCAAGTTCGAGACCTTCAACAAGCTGGTTAGAAAATTCTTTTTCCGGTTCTTTATTACTGTCTTCCCAGAGAAAAGACATGCCGAGCATACGGGTGTAGTCCGGTGCAAACTCATCACCGCGTTTCTGGGCAAAGGCAGCCAGTTCATCAAGCATCGCTGTTGCCTGAGCCGTATTAAACGCAACTGCCTGCAACTCTGCGCGCTGAATCTGCAAGTTGAGTGTAATTTCTACACGACCACGCTGCCCGAATTTGCGCACAGATTTTTCAAAACGGGTTTCCAGTGAGCGCGCCAGCATAGGGAGACGCCATTTGATATCAAGATGACGGCTGTTAACGCTTCGGATTTCCCAAGTCATGGTAAAGCCGTCGCCTTCGTGGGTGCAACGACCGTATCCTGTCATGCTTTTAAGCATATATTCCTCTCTATATGTCAAAGCCCTGCGGTACTATTGCAGGGCATACGTTTTTTTTTGCATACAGGAGTTCTCTCCTGCATAAGGGAATAGCCGCAACAAGTTGCTTGCTACGGCGCTCCACGCTTCCTACTCTACATCCATTCGTTATTCAAGACATGTTATAACATAGAGTTGAAACTTTTCGGAAAATAACCGTGGAGTATACAGAAAAATAATACTCTATACTAAAAAGCAGCCGGACAAGTGCCCGACTGCTCATATGTTTTATTCTGCGACAACACGCAATCCACTTTTTTCAAATGCGACAGCTGTGCCGGTTGCTATCTCCCGTAATCCACAACCAAACGGGAGCGTTTCAAAATAACATTCTGTATAAAACTGCGAAACACCTTTTTTCTCATCCGTAGACTGCACAACAACATCCAAAGGAATTTTTTCATCAATCAGTTGTTGCAGGAAAGTTTTTTTCTTTGCAGCAATGACATCACGCACAGCCTTTGCCCGTTCTTTTTTTATCTGCTTAGGCAATTGATTCGACATGGTTGCTGCCGCAGTACCCGGACGAATAGAGTATGGGAAAACATGGGCATAGGTTATAGGCATAGCCTCAATAAACGCCATTGTTTCTGCAAACTCTTCTTCTGTTTCCCCCGGAAAGCCCATGAGGATGTCGGCACCAAGCCCATACACAGGCCAAATTGCGTGCAATTTTTCTAAAAAATCTAAAAGAGGGGCTGTCTTATAATGTCCGCGTCCCATGCGTTTTAAAACAGAATCGCTCCCTGATTGCAACGAAATATGAAGCTGAGGCGCAACCATTGTGCTGCGAGCCAAGACATTCAAAGCTTTTTCTCCAAGTTGCCCCGGTTCAAGCGATGAAATTCTGAAACGGGCTTTGCCACCCCATTTTTTGCCAAGTGCAGATTCCAATTCGTCAATCAAGTCCCAAAAATCGGGAGTACCATCAAGGTCACGCCCAAATTGCCGCAAATTCACACCGGAAAGAATAAGTTCTCTGAAACCGGATTCCAGTAAGGTTCTGGCTTCTGTCACGATATCCGCGATACTCCGAGAACGGGAGCGTCCACGAGTCAATGGAACGATGCAGTATGTGCAACGGTGTGAACAGCCATCCTGTACTTTTACAACAGCACGGGCACGATTATACTTAGTTACCGCAAAATCAGGAAATACATTTTCCGGCTCAGTCATGCCTTCTTTTAATTCCGGCCATGTCTTAAGAGATGTTTTTGCATCTTGTGGAACAATGCGAACAACACCCGGTAACACTTTTAGTTCGTCGCCCATAACTTGTGCGGCACAACCTGTAACAACAATCTGTGCGTTTTCGTTTGCCCTATGCAACTGGCGCACAGTAGACCGTACGTCACTGACAGCTTTTGCAGTCACTGCACAAGAGTTTACGAGAATAAAATCAGCACCCGCCGCGGAGTCCGATTCTAAAAATCCGCGGGCAATCCACACTTCGCGTAGCGCCTGTGTTTCGTACTGATTAATTTTGCAGCCAAGTGTTGCTGCATAAAATGTATAAGATTCACTCATTCAAATTCTGCTCCGGCGTAATGTCGCCTTTTGCAGACTAGCCGGAAAATTTGCTGTGTCAACCGGTAAGACGCAAGCTAAAGCTGACATCGTTTTTCCCTCTGCTAAAAAAATCCTCTCCACCAACATATTGTTGTTTCGGTTAATCGCCACAACTCTTCGTTTCTAATCCGTATTTATATTCAACTACTTTTTCGTTTGCTGTTACCATAGCAACCACAAAGGGAGTTGTGCTGCTATTACCCAGCGCTGCAAGGCAACATTTTTATACAAACTTCCGGCACGAACAGAACATTAGATGCTCTTGCTACACAGGTTCTTCTATGACCGTACATGAAAATGAAACGAAAAAATCCGAGGCGTTCGCTCACAAGACTAAAGGATACTCAATGCGCTCATCCCGTTGGAGTATGTTACGAGAATTTTTACGCGACCCTTTTTCCACCGGCACTGTCTGTTCCAGCAGTCCGAGTCTTTGCCGTATGATAGCCAGCAACGAATCGCTGCAACATGCTGACGTTGTGGTTGAGCTAGGAGCTGGCACTGGTTGCATTTCAAAACACCTGTTGCAGACAGTGAAACAAGAAGCCACATTTATTTCGATTGAGAAAAATCCCCACCTCTATAAAACACTTATCGCGCAGTACTCGCACTCGTATTTTGTTTTAGGCAGTGCAGAAAATCTCCCCGACATTCTTTGCGAAAAATCCATTCCCAAAGCAGACGTCATAATTTCATCACTGCCGTGGGCATCATTTTCTTCCGATTTGCAAGATCAAATCACGCAGGCAATACGCGCCAGCCTCAAACCTAATGGCATATTCATCACATATGCCTATGTATGCGGTGCAATTCTGCCTTCTTTTGCAACATTCCGCAGACAGTTAACGCAATCATTCTGCAACGTGGATACATCACAAATTGTCTGGAATAATTTCCCGCCTGCCTTTCTTTACCAGTGTCGACAACCAGTTCCAGTTTTCACAGAAACAACAACGGCAAAGCCTTCAACCCGCTCAAAATATACCTGTTAAAAAACCTCCCGAAAGTTTTTTCAGGAGGTTTTGTTACTACTCTTTTTTCCATGTACCCGGTCGAAGTTGGAGCTTTTCTATCCGGCTATAAAAATAATCTTCTGGCACATCGCGCCGCTCCTCTCCAGGGCGTAAACTTGTAATTCCCAGTCGTCCAATAATTGCCCGACCTTCTTGTCCTGCCTTCATGGTTCGCACACCCCACACGTCATGGAGCATTATTGGTTGCTGTGCAACTTCATCGTACCCTAAATAAATCCCGATGTGCCCTTTCATACCGATAAGTGAGAAGAACGGCACACCGTTTTCTATGATGATGTCGCGCTTGTCAGCTGCGGTCAGACCTTGCAAAGAGATAGCCTTTTCTCCTTTATCTGCTTGCAAGCTAGAGTTCCTTGGCATCCACACACCGAATACCGCGAATAAATCACGCACGGTTGACGAGCAATCTCTGTCTTCAAACAAACCGCCCCACCCGTAGCGTTGCCCCACTATATGGCTGGCAAGCTCTGCCAACGCGCGTGGCGTGAACACCATAGGAATCTGCGCCACATACTTGCAACGCATAGGCACTGCAAAAAACTCCACTTTCCCAAGCGCATTTCGAGCCGGAACCAATAGCTGAACACATGCAACCGGCGTAACTTTCGGAGCACACACTCTGATTGTATTTTTACCAATTTTTTTAACAAAAACTGTTTCGCTGGCTTCTGGTACATCAACAGCATTCGCTTGGACATTTTCTGTTTGTCCCCCAACGCTTCCGAATGAAGGAGGAGCAGTCGGGAGCATCCCACCAACAAAACCTGTTGAAAGATACATCCCCTGCGCTGTTTTTAAAGCAAGGTTATCCCGCATAAGCGCATACAGCGTTCCTGACATGAACATTTCTTTCTGCTGTTCTGATACATACGCAACATCGTTTGCCGGAATCCAACCACTGGCATAGGAAGTTTCTACATAAAGCCATTTACCGGATACCGACACATGAGAGACAAATAGTGGAGTGCCTACATGAACAGCAGAATTTTGGAAATAATCAAAAGGAAATCCTTCACCAGCCTGTGTAGGATTTAAAAAGTATGGTTTGACGGTTGGAAACACACGTAAAGAAGAGTGGCGCACGGTAATGGCATATCGCGCCATACACGGATACGTCTCCATGTTTTGACGCGCTATTAAGCAATCCATCGCCTTTTTTGACCATGGCAATAAATTTTCAGCGTATCCTTTGGAATATGGGTACGCTGCAATGCCCCAAAACGCATCTTCTTTAGATCGTGTAGGGCTATCCTGACGCCAAGGTGCAAAATGATATTCCCGTAACGCAGCAAACTGCTCTGCCTGTTCGGCAGGTGTCATTACAGGTGTATGTGCGGTGTATGCTAAATACGATGTCGGGTTTTGGGATAGGTTCTCTAAATCTGCAACAGTATTCTTTTCCAGATATTCCTGCGCGGTATACTGACAATGCGAACCGCAACCGGAAAGCCCTAAACTCACGCAAAAGACAATGACAGGCAGTAAAAAAAATCTATACACAGTACGATATCGTTTTGAATCCCTCACAAATCCTGTCACGCTATTCCCCCACTACCCTCTCGGGCTAATTTCTCCAACCGCAGCGACTGGCTGCACCTTGCAAATCATCTTCAGTTAAACCGACCTGCACATCATACTCAACAATCTTTGCTAAAGCTTGGAATCGTTTAATGAGAAGCAACTTTCCAATTGTCAGTTGTACGCCGAAAAACAACAGCCAGAAAATACTGTGTGACCACAGAGCGGTAAGAAATGCCACCATTGGAAACAAAAACATCAGCAGCATAACATTGCGCTCTTCAACAGAGCGGATAACACTCCAGATCCTGAAACCGTCTGTAGCGCGGGTGACCCAACTTTCATAATCAGTTGCCGGAGGTGCAAAAAAGAGCACTCCAGCTTCTACGAAAAATAGAAAAATTATCCACCATGCCGACTGCGACCAGAAAGCAATAAAAATAAGCAGAGTCAGAATGACTCGTGGCCAAAATGTAAGAGGATTACGTGTTTTTTGCCAGAACAACCCTGTCAAAGATTCTGCTTTTTGATAATTCATACGCCCCTCCTAATGCTGTGTACGCGAGTATGTATGACTCAAGTTGTGCTTATGTCCAAAGTGCACTGAAATAACTTACAGCAGTTCAACTACCACCTGCACATATCCCTTTGTCATTACCTGTACATACTACCAAGCTGCACATGCGTACTTTTCAGCGTGATATTCACAATCGTAGTCTTTTCGGTACACTGAAAAAGTTTTTTTGAGAATATCACATGGCAGGAAAAAAGAAATACACACTCATTATTTTATCATCCCGTTATGCTTACATCTATTCCTCACACAGCTATATGTCTGCTGCCAACAAAAAAAGCGCCTTCACCTTTTACAGCGAAGACGCTTTGCACACAAAATTTATGAACAAAGTATTGCACAGCATTTTGCACATTATGTGCACAGAAACTTATAAATCCTTTCCTGCCCAGATTACCCGCCCGATTACCTCCCAGCTACGGGACTCATCACGCGGGTCAATTTCAATATCTTGATACGCCAGCTCGCGATTATCACCGCGGAACAGATATTTTCCTGGAATACGGGAAAAGCGTTTTACGTATATTTCATCATCAAGGCGAACCACATACACCCTGTCTTCAACAAGCTGCTTATCTGACTGATTTACCAGACAAAGATCTCCATTATGCAACGTACTTTCCATAGAACGCCCCATAACTTCCATAATTTTCAAGCTATTGGCATCCTGTGTTTTATGCAGAATCCAATCAAGTCGAAATGCGTAACGCCCATCTGAAGAATCACTTGTTGCTAAAGATCCGCCACCTGCGCTTGGTCGCGCTTCAGCCTTATCAACAAAAATAAATTCTTCCTGATGCCCGTTCCCTTCCCGTGCAGGAGCGAGAAAAGTTGTAGCAGAGTCGTCCTGCGAAGCATCTTCGTACACATGTTCCTGCATACTACGTCGCTCTGCTCCAACAGAAAGTGGAAAGTACAATTCCGTTGAAGACTCGGTTTGCTCGGCTACTTTTTCAAGATGACTCGTTAATCTTTTTAAGTTTTGCCTATTCGGGTATCGCTCACCTTTTTTCCAAGCATACACTGTACGTGAGCTTACCCCTGCAATAGCTGCAAGTTCTGGAACCCCACCCACGAGCGTAATCGCCTCGGCAATAAACTCTTGAAGCTGCCATTCTTCTTCACTGTAATCTTTGTTCATATGTATGAAATACCATAATGTTCAAAAAAATAAAACAAGTTTTTGCACAAAATGTACAAACAGCTTGACGTGAATGTGCATTTTGTGAACAATATGCTCACTTCGCCACTTCATGGTCACTTTTTTCAATCAGAAAGTATGGTTAAAAACTTTCTGAGGCATATTCGGAGGAACACGCATTATGTCCGGTTATTTTTATCACGCCCCAGAACGCACCCGTTGTACAGTGTGTGGTCGTAACTTTTCCCGACCTTGGAGAATGGCGTGCGTAGGGCTTGCTATCTGCCCTGAGTGTAACCAGCCCCGTACAGGAAGCGGATACCAGCCTATGGTGCAAATAGAGGTAGGAGAACACCAGCGCTTGCTACAGCTGTACTATGCTGAGTTTAACCACCATGCAGCACCAACCCCTAACTCTGGTCACGCAGTTATGCGGGCAATTGAAAGATGCAACACGTTTTATAATGGAGGACGGTCATGCCAATCGTAGCTTGTAACCAGTGCGGAGCTGAGTTTTATGTCCGACCGGCACGCTACAACGCCGGAAAAGGGAAATTTTGTTCCCGAAAATGCGCTGCGGAATCAAAGCGAATCAAACAAACCGTCAGCTGCCCGTGGTGCGGGCGGCACTTTGTAAAACGTGCATCGCAAATATATTGCTCCCGCTCGTGCGCTGCTTCGGCAAACCATGCCGCACACGACAGGCATAGCAGTGATGAAAAGTACTGCATTGTTTGCGGAAAAAAATTCACGACCGGTGTAAGCAACAAACTATGCAGCAACGCATGTCTTGCACAACACAGAAACGGCACACGAACAGGTGGATATTCTCTGTTTGACGACCCTTGGGCAACCGGCGCAATTCCACCGGACAGATACGCCAGAGACTTATTCCGCATGCCGGATATCGGGCTTGGCTTCTAAACTTTCCCCACGAACCTACTCAAAGGATATGCATGAACACGTACGGTTACGACAATGACAATGGCTACAGACCCGAAATAGCACCGGAATACCCACAGATGTTCCAAGCTCCGGCGGGCTTTCCGAACAAATCGGGAGCATCTATTCCAAATGGACAAATAATTCTGGTGGGACTTGCAGCAATCTGCAAGGCGGTGGGCGCTGGTCCAAGTACTATTAAAAAATGGATCAGAGAAGAAGACTTTCCGGTACGCAAGTGCTCTGACGGCATTTATAGAGCTTCGCCGGAATCCATTCGGGACTGGTTTGCAATGTCCCGTCCACACAAAATGTAAACATCAAATTCGAGCTTTGCGGTGAATGCTTCGACCACTCTTAAAAGCCCTCTATTCCAGCCTTTAGACATAAAAAAACGGGGATGAATACATCATCCCCGTTTTTTTACGAAATATACCTACACACGGCAGCGCAAAACTTTAACACCATCTTCGAACAAAACTTCCATTTTGTTCGGCTTGGTTACGGTCTGCACTTCCCCCATACCAAAGGTAGGATGCTGTACAACATCGCCTTTAGTAAAAGTGTCGTTCATGCTGTATGTACGAGCTCCGTCAGAACCCTTAGCGACCATTGCAGTTTTCCATGCAATCATAACAGCTTCTGCTTCCTGTTTTGCACGCTGTGCAGCACGGGTCTGAGCAGCTTTTTTAGCAGCAGCAGAACGAGCAGCGGAAATTGCTTCTTTACGGGAATCGCCATTGCGAACTTTCTTCACAGTGGAAACCTGTGCTTTGCTCTTAGGGGCACGAGCTTCACGGTATTTGTGCACACTACCGCAAGCCTGACATTCCACCTTAACAATTTCGCTTCCAACCATTGCCACAATCACATGCCCTGTAATGTCACTACAGCGCGTACATTTAGTATCAATACGATCACCTGCAGTGAGGCTGCCTGTTTTGCTCATATCTAATCTCTATTTATTGCAACGTTATATCTAATCTTATAATTCAGGAAGAAAAAAGCCACAGGGCTGAGCCTGCGGCGTGTTTTCTGCCAATAGGAAGGTGCGCACCATACAGCTTTGACTATCTGATGGCAAGAACTCAAACAGAACTTCAGCAAGTTTTATCTTTTTTTCACTCAAGTTATTACAAGTTCAACACCTTCATCCCCCCTAAAGGCATGCTGCATAACAAGCCGTAATTCAATAGTAAATCATAAAATTTTTTCTATTTCAATTTTATTCCATACTATATCCATCCAGAATTCGATCCGGTTATTTTTTATCCCTTACAATTCCTACTTGCAGGGAACCGCTTGTCGAGGTAGGCAAGAGCGCACAAACTACTTTGCTATAACGGAGCATCCATGAAAATTACTGTTGAGATTGGAAACAGCAAACAACGTAAAGATATTGTTGATGAACTTGGAATAATCGGTGAAGCTGCAAAGCACGCCACAATGGCGTTTCGCATTCAGGAAGTCATCGTTCCACAAGATTTTGACGCAAAAGTGAACGAGCTTCAGGGCACAAATGACTTCAGGTCTATTCCGGGTGCAGAGCCTGTTGCACGTAGCATCTTTCACGAAAAAGGCTACTACCTGCTGTTCCATCCCAACCTGTTTACAAAGCATTATGACAATCAGGTTCGCTTTTCTATCTACTGGCACGAGTTTACTCTTATCGTAAACAAGGGGCGCTTCCCTGTGCTTACTCGTCATAAACTGGATCGCTACGCGAACTACTTTATGAACCTGTATCAACTGTTCGACCAGTACGACGCAGTACGCAAGTCATTTGAATTCCGTGATGCTATAGTCAAAAATGTACTTCAGTCAGAACTTTCAGACACAGCGCGAACCGATCTTGAAACATCCCTTATGGGCAACCTTGCCCTGATTAATAATAAACCTGAGTACTATGACTGGATTAAATTCCAGCAGCAGGAATTTGCGACACACAAAAATGTTTCTCAGTTCCTTGCTCAGATTCAAGGTAAAATTTCTCAGCTTTCGTTCTCCATTATTTTTGCCTACGCAACAATGGATCATTACGAATACCTGCGCGAAAAAGAACAGCTTATCAGTGAAGCGCCAATGCTGGATAACAATACACGAGTTCTGCTTGAGTACTTCCGCTTGAAGTATGAAGAAGGCAGCCCTGACCTTTCCGACGGCGTTGATATTATGGAAGCATTCTGGGCAAACTTCGGCATTCGTTTTGTTGACGGCAGCCACTCCCTGCAATGCGAAGTCGTTCCACTGGGCTAAGCATATCTTTTGTTTTTCCACAAAAAAAGACCCTCTGTTTTTTGCAGAGGGTCTTTTTTCTATTCTCAATTAACCGCGAGCCAAAATTTGGTCACTGATCTCTTTGTAGATATCGTTAATCATAATTACGCCGATAACATGACCGCCTTCCATCACAACCGCATAGCTGCGACCTTTTTTGACAAAGTCTTCCAGCACAAGCAGTAACGGTTCATCAGGACGTATTACCGTCATTTCCTTATCCATAACGTCTTTTACAGAAATGGAACCAGAAACCTTGCAAGCATTTGTAAACATCTGCTCATAACGGTTTTCATCAAGGCACTTCATGCCGTCGCCATGCAACAACGTATCTTCCATAAAACGCATTGTGTCCCATATTGAAACTGCGCCTTTCACCCGACCGTTTCTATCTTTGACCAAAGCACACAAACACCCTTCGGAAGCACAGGCATTCAATTTCCGAATAGCCTCTGCGAGTGGATCATCTATTTTTACAACAGGATAATCATCACGTAAAATATCCCACGCACGTCTACGTAATAGCATAATCGAAACTCCTAATATTCCAGAGTACGGTTAGTCTCTCACACTGAGCGAATAACTGGCAAGCTGCGATAATTTGCTGCCGCTATTCAACAATGCACTTAATAGGCTGCAATTCAGGTGGTTATGACTGTATTGCGTTAGAGTAACGGTAAACATTTGTGAGCAGGACGTAAAGCTGATTCGAAAACTTTTTGTGAAAAAAATAACAAACGCACTATTCGTACCTGTACAACGCGCTGGTTGTACCATTTTTTTCAATTACGACAACCTATTCCACATACATAAAAAAAGATCATCACTACGAATGCATCGTTATTTTTACAGCAAACTGATAACCAGAGCAGGCATCAAAACTTCAATTTCAACTTTCGGAGTACGCTTGCGCTCAGGGCTATATTTAAGCTTCTTTACATTTCGGGCTAAAATATACCCATACTTATTTCTGCTTGGAATGCGCACCTCGTAAACAACAGCATCGAGATGGTCGAGCATAATTGAACGCATACGAATGACACGTCGCCCTTTTCCTAAATGAGAAATCTGATTGCGACGCATGAAGCGGTTAACTTTTTTGGGGTGATACGCAGCAACTTTAAAAAATTTTTCAAGTGTTCGTAGGTCGGGATAAACCTTGCTTAGTCGCTTTGTAACAAATACATCTTTATAGCGCGTTGCTTCTGCCTTTTTTTCCATTGCCATAGTCACGAGTGCACCAGCCATTACCAGTACTAAAAGTACCTTCGTCAGCGTGTTCATTACTCATCCTCTCTTTCTATGCATGAAATCACATGCGATACGGAATATTACCCTTCACACAGTGCAGCCTCAGCTCCCCCAAAAAGCTACCGTTACAAATCGATAACAATTCGAATGCTAATTGCAGTTGTGCATATCCCTTCGCAACGCACTATCATACTAGCTAGTTAGACATATTTGCCCCCCAAATACTGCCTTTACATATACTTCAAAACCAATTTTTTAACGTGCCGAAAAGAGGCGAGGCATTTCTGCAACTTGCATAGTACATTACCACCCTGTGCAGGCACCGATTCCCCCTTTCCGGCACGACATCACCTAATTTGCAGTCAACTTCTTACACCAAGTATACTTTACGGCTTATTGCTTACCTTCGGAACTCATTCCAACTTTATCACGCAATTCACTTACAGCCTTATCAAATTCCTGCATTTGCGTGGAATCGAGAACTTTTGCCACATCGGCTCGAACTGAATCTTTTAATTTATCTAACTCAGTACGAACTTCCTGCAACGATTCCTCTGTCTTAGTTGGTTCATGAAGGCGAGCCATAAGAAGACTGCGATCCTCCCTAGCTTTAGCCATAATCTTTTTAATTTCAGTATGCTGTGCTTCTGTCAACTGTAGCCGCTTAACAATTTTATTTTCAAGCTGGGCATAGTATCCAGAGCACCCACACACATCTGCAAAAGAAATAGTAAAAAAGCTTAAAAGAATCCCTAACATTACCGTCAAATTAAGTAAACGAGTCATAATAACAACCTTATTTTTATGATGTGCAAAGACCATCAGTTAAAAATGCATCCTATTCAGGACAAAAAATGGTGTAGCAGCTCATATATTACATCGTTTCACAACACTTGGCGGTTACAATTTTTACTATTTACATCCACATAAAAAAACTCCCCTTTTTATCAAGAGGAGTTTTTGAAAATATGATCCGCTCTTAACGGTATCAAAAAAAACAGCGCTTGCGCTCCAAGAGCGCACCCACATTAAGTCTATTCATCTACAAGAACACGTTGCGTTTTAATTTGCAGAAAACAACGCTGTTGCATTACAAATAGCCGCTGAATAATACCCACTTAATCAAAATCAGACATTAAAGCGCCTATATGAATGTTACCAATGGATATTTTGCGGTACTTATCACGCAGCCGCCACATAGCTTGATTTAATTCATTTATAGAAATTCCATTGCGCACTGCTGTATATGCTTCAATATATGCAGCAAGCTCGTCGCATACTTTTAGCATTTCCCCATCTTTAGGATTTACAGAGTTATCATTATATATTGATTGAAGCTCATCAAATGTAACGCGCTGGACTTTACCGTTTTGTTCAATGCAATCATGAAACTCTGAACCTGTTTCTGTTCCTAAGAAATATCCAAGCCTGTCTGCTATGTCGGTGTACCCTTCGTCACGCAACGGCTGAAAGACTCGGCGCTCAAGTTCTTCATCCTCATACGCTTTAATCAGTACATCCAATTCCTTAACAGATTTTTTTACTGGAGAGATAATATCCCGTGTCAGCATCTCCGGTAGGTCATGGAACAGTCCGCAGAAAAAGTTATTCTGTCTACGTGCTGGACAAGCATCCTGCACAACAGAAAAGAAATAGCTGTAGCAACCGACCAAAAACATGTGTCCCATAACGGAGGTTTCTGGAATCCTAGGCATCTGTGACCAACGCTTTTGGAATCGCAGTTGACCGCAAAGATTGGCAAGTTTACCCAGCGCATGGGTTTTCGGGTTCATTAACTCTGGAAATCCTTTAAGAGCCTGAAATTCTTTTTGCTGATCTAAAAACGATTCACGAATTTCATCCAGTTCATCATCAAAGGCATTTAGCCCTTCAATAAGCTTAAATTCCCAGCTGCTGGCGTAACAATGAGCAGCAGCAAGAATATCATCAGCAAGTTCATGCTTTCGATCTGAATCAAAATAGGCAAGAAAACGCATCCAAAAATCAGCACCCAAGGTGCTCAACACTGGCTCCAATTCTCCCTGTACCCATGCAACCAACTGACGGTAGTGCTCCGGATTTTCTTTAATACGATAGTAAACAGGTGGCTTAATATCGGTAATAACAAGTCGGAAAAGATAATCAAAAATTCCCCATTCAACAATTCTATCACCAAGGACAAGCCGCTCTTCAGCAGTCATATCACGCGAGTTTTCCTGTAACAACAACCACGCAATGATCATTTTATGAGCTTGCTTATCTACCTCATATAACTCTGCGGGACGTAATTTATCATTCCAGCGTTTCATATATGCACCAGAGAAAACAGTTTGCAGCAGTCCCTTACGAATACTTGACATAATAAAAAATCCTCATATTTTCAGAAAAATCACTTGGCAACGAAACAGTCATGGTATAAGAACGTTGTTTCCGCACGAAGCCGGAGGTCTTTTCCAGGATTTTTCACGAATCCGGATCCCCCCGTACAACCGCCGACTTTGGGCTGACCGATCTTATTGTTATATTGACATGGAAACAAGAACTCCATAAGAGCCAACGTGTTTCGACACTAGGAGTAATATAGATGAAAACTTTCAGCCCTAAGCCTGAAGATATCACACGCGAGTGGTTTGTAGTTGACGCTGAGGATCAGATCCTCGGTCGCCTCGCTACCCAGATCGCTCACCGCCTTCGTGGCAAACATAAGCCAGAATTCGCACCTCACGTTGACAACGGTGATTTCATCGTAGTCGTGAATTGTGAAAAAATCAAAGTTACCGGTAACAAGATGGCAGACAAAATGTACTACCGTCACACCGGTTTCCCAGGTGGCCTCAAAGAAGCTAACCTTGAGACTATGCTTGAGAAGAAACCTGAAGATGTTATTCGCAAAGCTGTTCAGGGTATGCTTCCTAAGAACCGTCTCGGTCGCGCTATCATGAAGAAGCTCAAAATTTATGTTGGTAACGAGCACCCACATGCTGCTCAGAACCCTCAGGCTCTTGAGCTTAAGTACTAGATTAGAGGTAGGAGATTACTATGTCCAACGAATTTGATTACGGCACAGGCAGAAGAAAGAACGCTACTGCTCGTACCCGCCTCTACGCTGGTAGCGGTCAGATCACTGTTAACGGTCGTCCTTACGATGAGTACTTCCCTCGTAAGACTCTCCAGATGATCATTCGTCAGCCTCTTGAGCTTGTTAAAATGCTCGAGAAATTTGACGTTAAAGTAAACGTAGCTGGTGGCGGTATGTCCGGTCAGGCTCTCGCAGTACGTCACGGTATTTCCCGTGCACTTCTCGAAGTTGATGCAGACATGCGTCCAGCACTCAAAAAAGCAGGCTTCCTGACTCGTGACGCTCGTAAGAAAGAGCGTAAAAAATACGGTCAGCGTGGCGCTCGTGCTCGCTTCCAGTACTCAAAGCGTTAATTTCGCTTCGAGTTTACTGCTCGATCTTCAAGGCAGGTTCTTACGAACCTGCCTTTTTTTGTATCCATGCACTTAGCGCCTGCCCCTCAACATTGACAGTACTTGTCTGTACAGGCAGAACAAAAGGCGATAACCAGATTAGCAAGGAAATACTCATGGCAGATTACCCGAACGAAACTGATTGTATTACCCTTATCGGTATGGCAAGTGCTGGAAAATCCACATTAGGGAAGATTCTTGCTCGTCAGCTGGGCTGGGTGTTTATTGATACCGATCATCTAATCGAAGGTCAGTACGGAACAAACTTGCAGGCTGTAACGGACTCCATGACTAAAGAAGAATTTCTTGATGTGGAGTGTTCCGTTGTAAGTGCAGTACGCGCAAAACGTTGCGTTATTGCCACTGGCGGCAGTGTTGTGTACCGCGAACAAGCCATGGTGCATTTACAATCGTTAGGCCCTGTTTGTCATCTGGATGTCGGTTTACCGAATATCCTCAAGCGCATTGCGGAAAAACCGGATCGTGGACTTGCCATTGCTCCGGGGCAAACTATTGAAGACCTCTACAGCGAGCGTGCTGCGTTATACAAAAAGTATGCAAGCATCAGTGTCCCGTGTGATAATAAAACACCCGACGAATGTGTAACGGCTCTGCTAAAAACGTTGGGATTATAAACATGAAAAAGAAGAACAAACGTACTGCAACAGTCGGCACATTTGGCAAGCTGGCAAAACTTTACAAAAACATGGCAGATGCATACGCAAAAACAGCTGCTGATGCAGGACTCTCCTGTGCAGGCTGCCAAGATAACTGTTGCTACAGCTATTTCCAGCACCACACATATATTGAGTGGGCATACATGTGGAAAGGGCTAAACGCGCTGCCTGAAGAAAAACGTGAATATTTCATCCAGCGAGCTAAAGATGTTGTGGCACAGTATGAAGCTGCCATTGCTAAAAAAGAGCGCCCGCATGTTATGTGTCCACTAAACGAAGATGGTTTATGCGGATTATATGAGCACCGCTTAATGATCTGTCGCATGCATGGCACAAAGAACTTGATGATCTTCCCTAACGGTGAACAACGCTATTTTCAGGGGTGCTATCGCTTCCGCGAAAAAGTTGAAGGCATGGATGAATTCATGATTCCAATGCTCAACCGCACCCCTTTCTATCAGGAGCTGGCACAGCTGGAGATGAAGTACGCCGGGGCTGCATTAAAAAAAGTTCCACGCGTAAACCTGACTCTCGCTGAAATGATAGTTCAAGGTCCTCCTGACCTTTCATAAAATAAAAAAAAACGCCTCATAGAGGCGTTTTTTCGTGTGTCACATAATCCCGCATTTGAGCAGATACTGCGAAGAATGTATCTGCATCATTACAATTACGGACAAAGAGAAAGCGACATAGATGTAGTGTATCTACAGTACGACGTACATACACTAAAAAAGAATATTTCTATTCTTCATTTTTGCGTCTTCTTTCCCATAATTTCATATTGTTCATTTTTTTACGTCGTTCACGTTGTAATGCTTTACAAACCAACGGCGTATTCTTTTTCAGCCCCCACTTCTCGCGGTAAGAGATTGCATCAAGGTCATGCAGTGCGAGATGCCTTTTAGTTAAAATCTTAAAAGTCTTACCACATTCAAGACATGTAACAGTCTTTTCTTTAATAGACTTTTTAGGATCAACTGCAGCTTCTTGCGTTTCTTCAGCAAGAGCATCTTCTTCACTAATAACTCTGATTCCAGACGCAAGTGTTTTTACCATTGAGGTAATTTCTTCCTCTGCCATGGTCCGCACACTAGCTTGCGCCTTCACAATTTCCAACGCTTCTTTTAAGTAGTCTTCCATTTAATGCACCTCATGAAATACTATTGCTCAACGACTAGGCACAACTCTTTTGCGTTATGTAAAAGCTATTCATTAAATGAATACATGTTCTTTTAACCCTCGTCAAATAAAGCACTTTTTATTTTTGCTACTTTTTTTCTGAGTCTATTTTACTATGCCACTACAGAGATGAAAGGACATTCTTATTTAATTAATATTCCCTTATTTACAAAATGAATATCATCATGTTCCTTTCATATATTTTTTTTTTATTTTTACTTAGCATGTTGTATTGTGCTACTTACAATCATTTTTCATGCAATATAGAAGCACCTACACCGTATTTTGCTTGTCTAATCGATTTTTTCTTTTGAACAAAAAAAAGGACGCCGGTTCCGGCGTCCTTACTTATACTTTTCTGTATGTGCTACAATTTCTTCTGTAGTAACTGATTTACAAGAGCAGGGTTGGCTTTTCCGCGTGTTTTACGCATAACTTGACCAACGAAAAAGCTTTGTAATTTATGCTTACCACCGCGATAAGCTTCTGCTTCTGAAGGGTTTTCTGCAATAACTTCATCCACAACTGATTCCAGTTCGGACGAATCAGAAATCTGAACCATGCCTTTGGCTTTTACATACGCTTCAGCAGAGCCACCCTGCTCCATAAGTTCAGGTAAAACATCATTCCCGATCTTGGTAGATATTATTCCTTCTTCAACTATGCGAACAAGTTCTGCAAAGTGCTGTGGCTCAAGTGCAACATCTGCAACTGTAATATTGCGCTCATTCAGTTCACGCATGAACTGACCCATCATAAAGTTACTTAATTTTTTAGGGTTATTAAAGGCAGCAACAGCAGCTTCATAGTATTCAGCAATAGCTCTATCTTGCGTCAGCAAGTTAGCATCATATTCAGGCAACCCGAATTCTGATTCAAAACGAGCACGTTTTTCAAGCGGCAGTTCCGGTAACTCACTCTTCCATTGTGCAACCTGATCTTCAGACAACATAACCGGAATCAGGTCAGGATCAGGGAAGTAGCGGTAGTCATGTGCCTCTTCTTTTCCGCGCATAGAAGCAGTAATATTTTTTTCCGCATTATACAAACGGGTTTCCTGAACTACCTTTTCACCATCAAGAATAAGATCTTCCTGACGTGCAATTTCGTATTCAATACCGCGCTGAACATTGCGGAAGGAGTTCATGTTCTTCAACTCAACACGAGTGCCGAATTCTTCCTGCCCACGAGGACGCAGAGAAACGTTTGCATCACAACGGAAGCTGCCTTCCTCCATGTTGCCATCGCAGATATCAAGGTACAGCAAAATAGAGTGTAATGTTTTTAGGTAGGAAACAGCCTCTTCCGCGCTACGCATATCAGGATCGGATACAATCTCAATAAGCGGCACACCTGTCCTGTTAAAATCTACGTATGAAAGATTTTCTGCCTGAGAATGAATAGATTTACCGGCATCGTTTTCAAGCTGGATACGGGTAATGCCCACACGCTTTGTAGACTCACCAACAGGAATTTCAATGTGCCCAGTCTGGCAGATTGCATTATCCAGCTGTGATATCTGATAGCCATTAGGAGAATCTGGGTAGAAGTAGTTTTTGCGCTCAAAAATAGAATCAAGACTCACAGTGCAATTCATTGCAAGTCCCATTTTAGCAGCAAATTCAACAGCTTTAGCATTTAATACCGGCAGTGCACCCGGCATACCGGAACAAACTTCACAAACGTTTTCATTCGGCTCAGACCCGAAACGGGTTGAACAGGAACAGAATAATTTTGATTCCGTCTTGAGCTGAGCATGAACCTCAAGCCCGATGACAACTTCAAAATCAGCCATAACACTCTCCTTGCATCTATCTTCCGGAAAAACACCGAAGAACAGCTACCCTGTCCAACAGACACAAGGTAGCCTTTGATTTTTATTTATTACAATTTTACTTACATAGAGGTAATACCGGCATCGTAATATTTACCGACACCATATTCCGCTCTACGGAAAAACTTCTCTGAACTCGGTCCAATAATCTGCAATTCCGGATTTCTCTTCTGCACATCCAGGGCAATACGCATTTCCTTTGTGCAGCCAGTTGAGAATGTGGAATCTTTACCAGACCAGATTGATGGAACTTTGCGGTCAAGCAAAGCAAAGCTTGTTTCTATATCTTCAACTGTCTGAAAACGCCAGACGTCCAGCATGCCGCTTCGCTGCACCTGTTCCCACATAAACATCAAGTCATCCCCGTCCATGCCCTCTTCAAAGTGCTCAGCGGGGTTAATAATAAAGGTACTGTCGAGCCGCGACCGTAAATGCGCCACAAAGGTATTCACAACTTTAATGGCAGTGTCTGTTTCACCCGGAATAGAGCCGATGATCGCGCTATAGAACATAACACTGCGACCCTTTTCTTTTTCCTTGCGCATACTTTCAATAATTCTGCTTGCCATAGCATTAATGGCTTCTTCACTAAATTTACGCACACTTCCAGCTCTCGGTTTTGCTTCCAAAACAAAAGTGCCATCCTTTTTCCTGTAGAAACCGATGACATCGCGAGTAAAGCTGTGTCCGCAATTTAATAAATTATCATAGTTTGCTGCGCCCTTTGCAAAAACAATATCGCACTCTTTCCACGCACGGGAGAACGTTACATTTGTTTTATACAGATTCAACTTCTCACGCATGCCGTCCGAAATAATTAAGAAGCGATGGGAACGCAGCAGCGCAAGTAAAAGATTTTTAGATATAGTGTCGTTTGCCACCATCTTGGCACTTTTGCACAACTCCACCAAAACAGGATCTTGCATAGCATCCCAGTAGGTCGGGGAATCGAACAAAAAGCCTTCTTTCAGTGCCAGAATTACTTTATGCCCCTGCCTGAGTAACGCCCGAATAAAGTAGAGGTCAAATACAATTCCACCACTGCTTTCAGGAAGGAACAAAATTGTTTTTCTATCATCTTTTTCCGAACCCAAAAGCACATCCAGCGAATGGGCTGTCGGGCACGGCTTGTTGATCTCCGCTTCGACATCAAGATACGAAGGAGTACTGCTGCTCCACAATTCGGGAATAGTGGACAGATACATAAGCCGCACCAGTTCAATAGAATCAAGCTCGGAACGTAAATTCCGCAAATCAGGATTATACATGCATTCTGACGGTGTTGCGAACAACAACCTGTCGATGGATGGTGTGTTGAAATAATCAAATGCGCGACGGTTCGCAGCAACTTTATCACCGCTAGACGGGTCTACCAGAGAGCACTGTGTAAGAACAATGCTGTTCATGCGTTTCAACAAACGGGAAGGAATCATGATTCGTGAGGACAAATGAGTCTGGAACCGTAAGCGGCAAAACCCCATTACTTTACGTTCATGATATTTGTTGAATGCATGTTTGCGAATCAAGCGCACAGTATGAAGCCAGATTCGACCATACTCACGCATCAAATCGCCCGAAGGCTTTTCTTCCATCAAGCAAATCAAAGTTTCATCTGAACAAGGGATAAAAACTTGCTGGTCATCCAGCGCAACCATGAATCTAAGTTGCTCATCCGAAGCAACATTTTCAGGATTCATGAGGTGCTCAATATTATTTTCTGTCTTAAAGTGATGCAACCATGCGTCCATAGCGGCATCTTGTCCCCAGCAAACATCTCTGGCAGACACAATCTCAGGCAGTTCTTTTCCCATTTCTGTTCTCCCTCATTCAAAATCACTGGTCTAGGGTGTCTGCATGCACAACAAGTTGAGACAACGTATTCTTCTTACAAAGCAACAGTAAAATATGTTGAAGAGCAACGCTTCAGTGAAACACGTTTTTTGCTGATAGCGTAGTAAGAAGAACGAAATAGCAGCAGCACAAAGTTACAATGCAGAAACAGACCCTAACAATTTTCGCGAATAAAACCTCTTTTTAGAAGTTTATCGTAGTACGAATTATCATCAAATTCAGCGTACAGCAGTCCACCTTCGGCTTTGGAAATGGAAACTACATCATCAGATTCCAGCAGTATGCCTTCCTGACCATCCTGAGTCAGAAATAGATCAGCGTCATGGCTCCGCACAGCAGCAGAAAAGACATGCGCACCCGGCAGCACCATTGGATATAAACTGCGTAAAAAGGCACAGACAGGCGTTACAGAATATGCATCCATATCAGGATGGACTAATGGTCCCCCAGCAGAAATAGCGTATCCGGTTGAGCCTGAAGGTGAAGCAATAATAACACCATCAGCACGCACTATTCCCATAGGGCTGCCATTCACAGAAAGCTCTAGGCGAACAACACGGGCAAGCGCCCCTCTGTTGATAACAAAATCATTAGCAGCTACTCCGCTGAAAACAATTTCATCCCCGCGAGTTACAGTGCAGGACAAGGCAAGTCTTCTGCGAAACTGTACTTCACCGTCAATAATAGCCTGTAGGCGCTCTTCCCATGCATCACTAGGAATTTCGGCAAGAAAACCGACTTTCCCCATATTGATACCCACAAGCGGCACTTCGCAGCCCACCAGCCTTCTGGCAACGCTGAGCAAAGTGCCATCACCACCCAGCACAATCACAAGATCGCATTTGGCAGCCTCACGGATATGTGACCATTCCGGAGTGCCGTTCTCACAAATAACTCCCTGAATATCGCGCGCAGCAAACCAGTCGAGCAACTTCTGCCCGAGAGTGGCGGCATCGCCATAGGAAGCCTTTGTTACAATACAAATAGTAGAAATTTTATGGTGCATTGCAGTTCTCTAGTAAAAAGCGGCTATGACTTCAAGAAATGGATGATAAAACGTCGCATAATTCCAACTGTACCACCAGCTTTTTTCGGACAATATGAATCTCGCCGACTAAGTATTTTTTCCTTTACGGGAATACAAAGACTCATCGAATTTGACACTTATTATACCCAAATAACATATCCTTTTGTGTATATTTTCTCACATTGTCACTCCTGCGTATATAGTGTACTTCCATTCCGTCAGGTGGTACCTGACCTGTATACATTATCGTACGCAAAACACTGCGTCTGGAGAATTGATGACCCAACAAGCAATAGACACTATTTTAGAACATGCACGTGAAGGTGCACGCCTGCGTGAAGAATATTTTGCGGCTCACGCTGAAGATGTAGACGCCGTTGCTCGTAAGTTTGCCGTTTGTCTGGCAAAAGGTGGCAAAATTTTATTTTGTGGTAACGGTGGCAGCGCCGCAGATGCGCAACATCTCGCAGCAGAATTTGTAAATCGCTTTCTTATCGAACGCCCTCCGCTTCCGTCCATTGCCCTGACAACTGACACTTCCATTCTCACAGCCATCGGCAACGACTATGGCTATGATCTTGTATTCTCAAAACAGGTTCAAGCATTGGGTAATAAAAACGACATTCTCGTCGGCATATCCACTTCCGGTAATTCAACCAACATTATCAATGCTTGTAACGCCGCCCGCGAACGCGGACTGGTTACTGTTGGGTTCACCGGCAACGGCGGTGGAAAAATGACTGAACTGTGCGACTTTTTATTAGATGTACCACACACTCACACGCCGCTCATTCAGGAAGTACAACTTACTATCGGTCATCTTCTCTGCCAGCTTACTGACTACTACCTGTTTGAAGATGCAGCCGCTCTTCAGGCAGATTTAGAAGCAGCAGAATAAAAATTTTCATCTGGTTATATTGACCTTTTTCAATTTCGCACTATCTATTCGCCAAATAGATAGTTAAGGAGCAACGGCTATGCCTTTGTATGAATACGCATGCGAAGATTGCGGCAAAGAGTTTGAAGAACTCGTTTTTGGTGACGAAACTCCAGAATGCCCAGAGTGTAAATCTTCCAACACCCACAAGTTACTTTCTGCAACCAAATTTAAAATGTCCGGAGGCAGCATCTCCGCCCCTACCGGTTCTTCCGGCGGCTCAAGCTGTTCCGGCTGCTCCGGCGGCAATTGTTCTACCTGCGGCTAACCCGTAGACTCACACTCGAACTACCAAGCACTTTCGGACACGACATGAAGAAAATCGTTATTGCTACCCGCGGTTCCAAGCTTGCTTTATGGCAGGCTAACCATATCAAAGACTGTATTGAAAAAGAGCACGAAGGCACTACTGTCGAGCTTTTAATTCTCAAAACAAAAGGCGACATCATCCTTGATGTTCCGCTTGCCAAAGTTGGCGGCAAAGGACTTTTTGTTAAAGAAATTGAAGAAGCACTACTCGACGGACGCGCAGACATTGCAGTTCATTCCATGAAAGACGTTCCTATGGAACTTCCGGAAGGATTAATTCTCGGCTGTATTCCTGAGCGTGAAAACCCTTCAGATACGTTCCTCTCCGTTCAGTACGATTCTCTTGATGACCTTCCAGAAGGTGCTACCGTAGGAACAAGTTCCCTGCGTCGTCAGTCACAGTTGCTGGCTCTTCGCTCCGATCTTAATATTGTTTCCCTGCGCGGTAACGTTGACACCCGTTTACGTAAGCTCATTGATGGAGAGTTTGACGCTATCATCATGGCTACTTCCGGTCTCAAGCGTCTCGGTCTTTCTGCACCAAAAAATGAAATTCTCGGCGCACCACGCTTCCTACCTGCTGTAGGTCAGGGTGCACTCGGTATTGAGTTCCGTGAAGACCGCAAAGACCTGCACGAAATGCTCGCTTTCCTTGAACACCGCCCAACCCGTATCTGTGTTGAAGCAGAACGTGGTTTCCTTTTTGGCTTACAGGGTGGCTGTCAGGTTCCTATCGCCGGTTTTGCAACCATGAAAGACGACGACAATTTCGAAATGGTAGGCTTTGTTGCTGACCTTGAAGGTGTCCGTCAAATCCGTGAAGAAGCTGCCGGTTCCGAAGCAAATGCGCGTCAGGTAGGTCTTGATCTCGCAGAAGTTGTAAAAGAAAAAGGCGCAGACGCCATTCTCGAAGAGGTATACGCTTCTGAAAACGCTGTTAAAAACTAGACAGTGTAGTATTAGTAAATCAAATAGCGGATGAACCACTTGGCTCATCCGCTATTTTTATGCCGTACAGCTACAAGCTGTTGGGTGTTGGCGCTTGCTCTGCTATACTGCAAGCACAACCAACTATATGGCAACTCTGATTTCACTTGCGAATATACTATAAATTGACCGTACCCTACGCTCTTAACGCCAACATTTTTCCAAGTGTTTTGACAGAACCTTTTTTCGCAATATCAAAACACATAAAAACGTATTGTAACTATGGAGACACCCCACTTGCAGCCTGAAGACATGCAAAAAAAAGATATTCTCAGCACTCTCGGCTGGTCTGACAATTTCAGCCAGCAGCTTTCCGAAGACGAAACCACAGAACATATTGGTCGCGTCTGTAGTATTCATGCTGTTCTCATGAACGTGTGGGGTTCATTCGGCAAAGTCCAAATGCCATTACCGGGGAACTGGCTGGGCGGCAAAGCAGAAGCTAAGCCGACAGTCGGAGATTGGCTCGTTCTTGATAAAAATAAGCAGTACCCAGTACGTATGCTTGAACGTAAAACAGTATTTGTCCGCCGTTCTCCACAAAATGAAAAGACTGTCCAGCTGGTTGCGGCAAACCTAGATACTGTCTTCATTGTCTCTTCTTTGAACCATGACTTCAGCTTATCCCGCCTTGAACGTTACTTAGCACTCGCGCTTCAATGCGGCGCAGAGCCTGTTATTATTCTGACTAAAGCTGATGAGGCAGATACCTCTTTTGTTGAAGGCTGTGTAGCGGATGCAAAAAAGCTCTACAAAAACGTTCCCGTTATTGCTATAGATGGGCGAAAAGAACAGACAGCGGCGCTTTTGAAAGACTGGTGCGGGCATGGTCATTCTATTGCTCTTGTAGGTTCATCCGGTGTCGGTAAATCCACATTGATTAACACTATGATGGAAGAAGAGGTAACGCTCACAGGTGCAATTCGCGATGCCGACAGCAAGGGACGACACACCACCTCAAGCCGAACACTGTACGTAATGCCGTGCGGCGGCACTATCATGGATGTTCCGGGTTTTAGAGAACTTCAGCTTCCCGCGTGTGAAGACGCAGTAAAACAGGTCTTCCACGATATAGAGGAACTCATCGATCAATGTGCATTTGTAGACTGTCAGCACGATCAGGAGCCGGATTGCGCTGTCCAACAGGCAATCGCAGCGGGCAAACTGACTCAGCGAAGGCTGGACAACTACCATAAGCTTATTGAAGAGCAAGCACGTACAGGCACTGAGCGAACCTATACGAAACGTCAGGAACGCCAGATGGCACCGCGTCCTAAAACGGGTGGAAGACCTCGTCGCCGCTCTGGTGGAGGGAAAAAGGGTGGCAAGAAGAAAAAGAAAAAATAGTGGCTAGTAACGCTCTGCTTCTATCAAGCAGAGCGATGACCATCATACTATCTTCAAAAAAGCTGGATTCAGGCAGAATCTATCTCGAAAAGCGATAGATATACCATCTAGATAAACATCAAAGTTACGACCTGTCCAAGGTTCTACAGTTAATAGCCTCTGCAATATGCGGAACAGCTATATACTCTGCCCCTTCCAGATCGGCAATAGTTCGCGAAATTCGAAGCACACGGGTGTACGCTCTGGCAGAAAGCCCGAGGGCGTCTACTGCATTCCGCAGAAACGTACTCTCTGCATCTGTTATGGATATAAATTTTTCAAGCCAGCGTCCGGAAAGGTCTGCATTCGTTTTGAGCGGAGTCCCTCTATAACGCTCACTCTGAATGTTTCGTGCAGCCTCAATCCTATCGCGCATTTCTTCAGAACTGACACCTTCTGTTGACTGTAGGTCTTCATACTTTACAGCGGGAACTTCTACATGCAGGTCAATTCTATCCAACAATGGACCGGATAGCTTCGACCTGTAATTTGCTACCTGCCTGCTGTTGCAAATGCATGGGTGTCTGTCGTCAGTCAGATAGCCGCATGGACACGGATTCATAGCTGCCACCAGCATAAAGTCTGAAGGAAAAGACAATGAGATGCTGGAACGGCTGATTGTGACATTGCCGTCCTCAAGAGGTTGGCGCATAACTTCCAGCACGGACTTTTTGAATTCAGGAAGCTCATCCAAAAAAAGAACACCACGGTGGGCTAATGAAACCTCACCAGGTTTGGGGTATGTACCACCACCAACAAGTCCGACATCGGAAATAGTATGATGTGGAGATCGATATGGACGCTCTGTTATGAGTGATCGTTTTTTGCTGAGTAAGCCGGACACTGAATAAATTTTGGTTACTTCGAGAGTTTCATCGAAAGTCAATTGGGGCAGCACTGTTGGGATTCGCTTTGCAAGCATGGTCTTGCCGCTTCCCGGAGGTCCCACAAATAACAAGTTGTGATTACCCGCAGCGGCAATTTCAATCGCACGCTTTGCATGCTCCTGCCCTTTCACTTCGGAAAAATCATGCATCCATTCTGATGCAACGCTTCTTCCTGCCTGCGGCGGACTTGCTGGTTCAAAAATTGTCGTGCCTGCAAGATGCTCTAACACCTCTCCAAGCGTTGCCATAGAGTATACAGGAAGCCCTTCGACAACCGCAGCTTCTGCTGCATTATCCGGCGCAACAATGAGTCCTTTTGCGCCCATCTCCCGCGCATGAATAGCTATGGGCAACACACCAGAAACAGGTTTTAATTCTCCAGAAAGTGACAGCTCTCCTACAAAGAACCACCCCTGCAAAGATTCTGGTGCAAGCGCACCTGAAGCCCCAAGCAACCCTAAAGCAAGTGCCAAGTCATACCCGCTCCCTGCTTTCCGCTTATCAGCTGGCGCAAGGTTAACTGTTATGCGCGACGGAGGCAGCTTATGCCCCGTATTTTTTAATGCAGCCATCACACGTTCCTTTGCTTCGCGCACGGCTCCTTCTGCAAGACCAACCATAGTAAACGCTGGTAACCCTGCTCGGGTTAAGTCTACTTCCATCTCAACAGTAAACGCATCAATTCCTGCCAAAGCAGCACAGGAAACAACAGTAATCACAGCCACCCCGCATTTTCGTTCAAAATATATCTTTTTTTCAATATCCTTAGATAAAAGAGTATAGATTTTTAAAGAGCAACGCAATATTGCCGATTTACTACTCTAAGCACACTTTTATGTTTTGACCTCCTCCTATTATTTACGGTAACACCACCCTCCCGTGTGGGAGAAATGGGAACACCATGTCACACAGAAGAGTTGCTTTAAAAAAAAATTTACTTTATCTGCATAAATACGGTGCATAGAAGTAATTCAAAGAATTATGAATGCTCTACAGAGGAAGTGCATATGACAATACGGAATAGATTACTGCTATCTGTTACTTTGCTTTTCATCAGTACTGTTTTAATTTTATTTTCAAACAGTATATTTTCTGGTTCAGAAGATGATTTCATACGGCATATTATTCAAGGAATTCTCCTTGTTTTTTCTTTTTCTATTGTAGTTACGACTACAATAATGCTGCAAAAGCTTTTTTCTGATCCACTTAGTAGTATTCATGCCTATGCACAGCAGATTAAAAAAGGAAATTTTGAAGCACAGCTCAATGGTACATTCAGTTATGAATTGAATGATCTACATAATTCATTGTTAGACATTGTTTCTAGCTTCAAACACTATGCTTCTGAAGCGCAAAAGAATAATGACTACAATAAAATTGCAGAAGAGCAGGCACAGCGCGCATTAGACAACGCTAAAAAGCAAGAAGAAAAAGTGCAGAACATGCTCGAATCTATGCGCGAAGTCGCAAGCAGAGCGCACAATCTTTCAAATAATGCTTTCAAGGCAGTCCATGAATTATCAGCGCAAATTGAACAAGTGAATAACGGTGTAGATGTTCAGCATGAACGCATGACGGAAACTGCCACCGCCATGGAAGAAATGAACTGCACTGTTATTGAAGTTGCGCATAGCGCTTCCAGCACAGCAAATTCTGCGGCAAGTTCCAAAGAAAATGCCAAGACTGGTGCAGACGGAGTCCGCAGCGCTGTAGGATCCATCCTGCAAATGGAAAAACGTATTTTAAATCTGAAAGAAACGATGGGACAGCTTGGAATGCAGGCTGATGCCATCAGTCAGATTATGACTACCATCTCTGACATTGCAGATCAGACAAACCTGCTTGCTTTGAACGCAGCGATTGAAGCTGCCCGTGCTGGTGAAGCAGGACGAGGATTTGCAGTAGTTGCAGATGAAGTCCGTAAGCTTGCCGAAAAGACCATGCATGCCACCCAAGACGTGGGCGGTGCAATAACCCGCATCCAAACGCACGCCCAACAAAACGTGGAAGCTGTTGAACTTGCTGCACATGATATTGCGCTTTCAACGAAGGCGGCGACAGAATCCGGACATTTCATGGAAGAAATTGTTACCATTATTGACGAAACAGCAATTCAGGTAACTTCCATTGCTACAGCTTCTGAAGAACAATCCGCTGTATCCGAAGAAATTAACCGTGCAATTTCTGACGTAACTCGTATTGCTTCCGAAACTGCTACAGGAATGACCAGCGCAGCAAACGCTGTTGTAGAACTGTCGAGCCTTGTTGAAGAGCTGGACTCCATGATCTCCAGCCTTGCGCAGGGAGATGTCGATAGTGCAGCCGCCAGTGATGGTCCTTTATTCATTTGGAGCGATGATCTATCCGTAGGGCTCAACTCCATTGATAAGCAGCATAAGATGCTGGTCTCGTTAATTAACGAACTCCATGCCGCTATGAAATCACGCCGGAGCCAAAACGAGCTTCTTAGCGTAATCGATAATTTGAAAAACTACACTGTTACACATTTCGGATACGAAGAAGAACTCTTTGCAAAACACGGATATCCCGACACTATTGCACACAAAGAACAGCATCGGAAATTTGTAGCAGAAGTTGTTGATTTTGAAGCTGGAGTTCGCTCTGGCAAGCTGACAGTAACTATGGACGTTATGAAATTCCTCAAAGACTGGCTCACTCATCACATTAAGGGGACAGATAAGCAGTATAGTAAATTCCTTTCATCAAAAGGTGTTAACTAGCTGCACCAGCGCAGCTGAAAACACCGCATCAGTTTGTGACCTTCGGGGGAAGTGTCCCTTTTTTGCAACACCACGACTACTAATTTCAGTCAAAAGCCCAACACTAACTCGTTACTAAACGAGTTACAGGAGTAGAGACAAGTGTCACTCACCATCAAGCAAAAACTCATTCTACTCATCGCATCTGGATTGCTTGCTATCACTATCATTAGCGGCATCGGGGGGAGAACAGCGTCCAACATTTTCTCTTCCGTAGAGTCGGTAAACACTTACCAGGACATAACAAAAGGTCTTGCAGATTTTAAGTCCATTGCAAACGAATCGCTCTATCTTGCAATGAACTCATTTATCGATAAAGACCAAGGCGACATTTCTGCTGACCGCCTTAGAAGAATCGAAGAACTTTTCGACGCCAATGACGCTGCCTACGACTTTTTATTACCTTTCGTCGGCAACGTTAACTGGCTCCCACAAACGAAGCAGTCTATCGCGACTCTTCTTCAAATGACTAAGACTGACTTACGCAACATTATTGTCAATCTCACAACAACACAGAAGCGCCTGAATAGCGAACTTAAAACAGTTCAAGATAGAATTAACCAGCGCGCCATGCTTCTTATGAAGCTAGCTGATGATGTTTCTGTAAAATTTGCAAAGCGTGATGCACTCCCAAGCATTCAGCGCAAAGTTGCCCAGTTAAAGCTTGCAACCAACAAGTACACCCTTACCACTATGGAAATACTTCTCCATAAGGATAAAGGGGTATCTCCAGAAGAAAAAGCAGTGCTGACAGCACAGCTCAAGATTATTAATTCAAACATTGCATTCATTTCAGAGCGCTGCGCCCTTTTAAGTGAGCGTAAAGCTTGTTCCGCCATGAAGGACACTGCAAAGCAATTAAATACTGATGGAGCAAAAGAACTTACTGCACTTGTTACGGAATGGACAACAACGCTGCAAAATCTTGAACAACAGTTCCAAAATATTGGTGGCAAGCTGGACAATAGAGGAAACGAAGTCTTAACCCTCATTCAGCAACATATTGATGACATAACAGAAAAGGCAACCATCCTGACGCTGGAATCGCAAGAAGTATACGAAAGTAGCTTATGGGGTTACGGTATTACTTTTGGCGTTACTACTCTGCTTATTCTTGGACTTGGCATTATCGTAATTAAAGGCATTACAAAGCCAATGTTGCGTACTATTAACTACGCAAACTCCATTTCACGCGGTAATCTGGATGCAACTATCGACTATGCGCAGAACGACGAAATCGGCGAAGTTGTATCCGCAATCCAGCACATGGTTTCCATGCTCAAAAAGCTGATTGCCGAAGCAGATGAAATGAAACAGCAAGCAGATGAGAAAACAAACCTTGCAGAAAAAGCCTTGAATCAAGCTCAAGCTGCAAACGAGCAGGCAGAAAAAGCTAAGCGCGAGGGTATTGCAGAAGCAGCGTCTCGTCTTGCAAATGTTGTTTCATACGTGACAGGCTCTGCTAACGATCTGCAACAGTTGGTTCAAAAAACTTCTGAGCAGATTGAAGTACAGAACTCCCGTCTCACCGAGACTGCTATTTCAATGGAGCAAATGCACTCTACCGTCTTTGATGTTTCACAGAATGCTGCAAGCACTGCCCAGCACACTCAAGATGCTAAAGATACAGCCACACACGGGGCAGATACTGTTCACAAAGTAACCGATGGTGTTGCGACAGTTCAGAATAACTTTAACATCATGCAAAAAGAACTGGATGAGCTTAACACGCACGCTGACGGAATTGATGAAATCATGGGCGTGATTACAGACATTGCAGATCAGACAAACTTGCTGGCTCTGAACGCAGCTATTGAAGCTGCTCGTGCTGGTGAGGCTGGACGTGGATTTGCAGTAGTAGCAGACGAAGTCCGTAAGTTGGCTGAAAAAACTATGCAGGCAACACACGAAGTAGGCAGTGCAGTTAACGCTATTCAATCTGGAACTCACAGCACTGTTCGAGGCATGCACAATACAACCTCAGCTGTTTCTGAAGTAACTGTACTTGCGAATGAAGCTGGAGAAAACCTGAACAGCATTGTATCCCTTGTTCAAACCTCCAGCGAACAGGTTGCCTCTATCGCAGCCGCAGCAGAAGAACAGTCGACTGCCAGCGAAGAGATCAACGGCGCTGTTGCAAATGTTTCCCGTATTTCACAGGAAGTATTTGAAGCAATGCAGGCGGCACAAAGCACTCTCGGTACGCTGGCAAATCAGGCAAATGAACTTCAGGATATTATTACTGATCTGCAAAACAGCTAATCCTTTGTGCACCTGAGTATAAGAACGGTATTTGTATCAAGAAATTGCATATCGAGTTTCATAAAAAACATGAAACCATTGCAGGTTATTAATCACTATATCAGCCCCGAAAGTGACATAACACTAAATGCTGCAAGCAAGTGTTTTTATACATTTGCACAATACGGTACAGATACAATACAAAGATAACGACAGCTCTGCTTGTAACACGCACAACTACTTGCTGCGTGTTACGGCAGAGCATAAAAAAAATCTCCTGCCAGTTTCCTGACAGGAGATTTTTTTTATTAGCTTCCTTTACTGCTGAACTAACATGCCTAATCTATCCCAACGAATAGATCGCATACCGTCCATCGACCAGTAAATAATCAAAGCATTGCCGACTATTGCATCACGGTCAACAAATCCCCAAAAGCGGGAATCGTATGATTCGTCACGGTTATCGCCAAGCATGAGGTACTTACCTTTCGGGACAATTACAGGACCGTAGTTGTCACCGGGACCCGGCATCATTTTTGTGTGCTGCACATATGGTTCGTTAATTTTTCGACCATTTCTGTATAGCACCTTGTTGCGAATTTCGATGGTGTCACCCGGAATACCAATGACACGCTTTATGTAGTGAACGGAAGGATTTTTCGGGTATTCAAATACCACAATATCTTCTCGTTCAGGGTCGCCTACTGAGATCATCTCTCCACCCTGCACTACAGAGTAGCGTGCCCACATAGACGGTGCATCCGGATTCGTTTCTTTGATTGAAAACGGAAAACGGACACCGTACGCAAACTTATTAACCAGCAGATAGTCACCAATCTGCAATGTCTGGAGCATGGAGCCGGACGGAATAGTAAAAGCCTGCACAACAAAAGAGCGGATAATCAATGCCAGAATAAGTGCTACCCCGAGGGCTTCAATATATTCCCGCAATCCACTTTTACTTGATGTATTACCCATGTATTCAATACCTGCTTAGTTAGCCCGCAGCGCGGGCAGTCACATCTAATCGTCGCCAATTTTGAGAGCCGCAAGGAACGCTTCCTGAGGTAACTCAATATTACCCATGCGTTTCATGCGCTTTTTACCCTCTTTCTGCTTCTCAAGCAGCTTACGCTTACGTGAAATATCACCACCGTAACATTTAGCAGTAACGTTTTTACGTAACGGCGCATTACGTTCTCGTGCAATAATCTTCTGCCCGATGGCAGCCTGCACAACAACTTCATATAACTGACGCGGAATGCTGCGTTTTAATTTAAGCGCTACCGCACGACCATGATAGTATGCTTTATCTTTATGAACGATAGTCGCGAGAGCATCTACCGGATCACCGTTGATAAGCATATCGAGCTTAACAAGATTGGCTTCGCGATAGTCGACAATCTCGTAGTCCATGGAGGCGTAGCCTTTAGTGTATGATTTTAATTTATCGAAGAAGTCATACACAATCTCTGCAAACGGCAGTTCATATGTAATGATAACACGGTTTGTTGTTAGATACTTCATATCTTTTTGAATACCGCGTTTTTCTTCGCAAAGTTTTAATACGTTTCCGACATATTCGTCTGGAACGTGAATTTCGCAACGTACAAATGGCTCGAACAACGCTTCTGTCTTACTTGGATCAGGAAGCTTTGCAGGGTTATCCACTTCGTGCGTTATGCCATCTGCTGTTTGAACCTTGTAGATAACAGATGGAGCCGTTGCGATAAGATCAATATTAAATTCTCGCTCAATGCGCTCTTGAATAATTTCCATGTGCAACAGCCCAAGGAAACCACAACGGAAACCGAAACCCAGCGCTTGCGAAGTTTCTGCTTCATACTGGAACGCAGCGTCATTCAGCTGCAATTTTTCAAGCGCATATTTCAGGTTCTCATAATCCTGAGAATCTGAAGGATACAAGCCGCAGTACACCATTGGCTGTACTTCTTTAAAACCCGGGATGGCTTCTTCCGAAGGGTTGCTTGCAAGAGTAATGGTATCACCGACTTTCGCATCGCCCAGCTCTTTAATAGTCGCACAAAGGAAACCTACCTCACCGGCAGACATTTCCTTCATTTCAACCATCTCAGGACTAAACACACCAAGACGGGTAATATCGTATTCTTTCTCGGTAGCCATAAGGCGAATTTTATCACCCTTCTTAACGGTACCGTCAACAATACGGAACATGACAATAACACCCTGATATGAATCATACCAAGAGTCAAAGATAAGTGCTTTGAGAGGTGCGTCTTTATCACCTTTAGGAGCAGGCAGACGCTCTACGATTGCTTCAAGAACCTGATCGACGTTCAGACCGGTTTTTGCGCTGACGCCGACAGCCTCAGTAGCATCAAGACCGATACTTTCTTCAATCTCAGATCCAACACGGTCTACATCTGCACTTGGAAGATCGATTTTGTTCAGCACAGGAACAATCTCGTGATCGTGATCCAGTGCAAGATACACGTTGGCTAGTGTCTGCGCTTCTACGCCCTGTGTGGAATCCACAACAAGCAATGCGCCTTCACATGCAGCAAGAGAGCGGGATACTTCGTACCCGAAGTCAACGTGACCCGGAGTATCAATAAGGTTCAAAACGTATTCTTCACCGTTTTTTGCCTTGTACGGAATACGTACCGCCTGTGCCTTAATGGTAATACCGCGCTCGCGTTCAAGCTCCATGCGGTCGAGATACTGCTCACGCTGGTCTCTCTCACTTACCAGACCGGTAATTTCAAGAATACGGTCCGCAAGAGTTGATTTACCATGATCGATGTGTGCAATAATGCTGAAATTTCGAATATTATCCAGTTTCGCCATATAGTCTCGGACGGCCGTTTCCGGCACTCCTCCTGTAAAAAGCTAATACATGAAAAAGCTACAACCGCTATAACGCTTGCAACTCCATTGTTTTCGTAACTTGTTGAACGTACTTACATACGCCATTCTGTCTGTAAAGTCTAACTCTGACAAGCAGGAAAAACCGGACTGCTGACAAGGTAACGTTACTTTTGTGAGCCACTGTATTTAATAGCGCAACAGTAGATACGTGAGCCGATAATACTGTAATACATACCGCAAATGCGTTTTACTTTCTCTAGGGTCTTAGATTTGAAACACACACAACCATGAGGAGTTTCTACCATGAGAATGGTAAAGATTTGCATGTTCATATTCTGCGCAGCTATGCTCTTTGCACCACAGGCTGCCCAGTCTGAAGAAATGTCGCAACATAGCAGCATCATGAGACACCAGAATCCACAACACCAGACAATCATGCGGCATGGCACAAATCAGCCGCATATGATGCATCACGATACGATGACACAACCAAAGTCACATGATCCCGAAATGATGGGACAGGAAATGCCGAAGCAGCATCAGCACATGATGCAGGACCCTGAAATGGGGTCTATGCCTCGTCATTACACATCTCCAAACGGCGTAACAAAACACCGTAACCCTCCAGTACAGCGTATGAGTTCCGAATCAATACGTATGCGTCAGCAAATGATGCAACCAAGCACCATGAATCATCAAATGGGTATGTATCAAGGGACGGTATATCGCAGCCAGACAGGTCATCCAGCCCTTAAAGGCGGTTGCCCTATGTGCGCAAAAATAAATGCTGCCAGCCTTACCCCGCAGCAGCGCGCTAATCTGCTTCGCACACTTACTGAATTTTCTTCAGAAACTGATCCTATGTACAACAAACTGCTTATGCTGAAGCAAGAAAAGCTCAACTTGCAGCGCTCAGCATTCGACTCCCCTGCTAAACGTGCAAACATTGAGGTACAGCGTGAGCAAGTCCGCAAGGCTCTGATGGGAAAGCTCAAAAGACAACAAAAAGTGCTCAACAGTGAGTACGGACTAAATGTTACATCCCGCGATATGCTGTTACACAGAATCCATCGTATGAAAATGCAGTCTCCGGGAACCATGCAAGTTATGCACAGCCAGCCTGTGCAAACCCAAGTTGTACCCGTAAGTGCTCCACAGGGAACTCCACACGGTTACCGCTCACCGCAGGAAATGAATCCTAATTATAATCAAGAATACCTCATGAACGCTCCTATGCGTGAAGCATACACCGGACAAACATACCAGTAACATTCTGCGATCAAAAAGCCCCATGCTGGCGCATAAAAACGCTTGGCATGGGGTTTATTTGTGTCGGCATCTATTAATCATCTATCACAATATATGGAGCAACTCATGCTGCACTAAACATATTTAGCAAGCCGCATTCTATCTACACATATCGAACAGTAAGCCCGCATAAATTGCATTGCAATTCCCGACAGCTCACTCACCAGATATTATTCAGCTTTCAGCACAACTATTGTAATATCATCAAGCTGTGGCTCTTCGCCTCTGAAGTCCTTTACAGCATTTGCTACTGCATGCAGAATTCCAGCCGAGGTCTGATTATAATTTTTGCGAATCACTGCTTTCAACCTCTCCTTACCGAACATATTTTGTTCAGAGTCTGTAGCTTCCCATATACCATCAGTTCCTATGAGCATCACTTCTCCTGAACGTAAGGAATCACAACAAACCTCTTCATATTTTGTATCCGGCAGGACTCCCAATGGTAAACCATGCGCCTTTAGCTCTCTAAACTCCTGTGTATTCGCATCAAAAACAAGAGCAGGGTCATGTCCGGCACTTGCCCATTTTATTTGCCGTTGCTCACCGGAAAGTTGTAGGCAGAACAATGTGACAAAACGCCCAGTTCCGTAGCAGTCCCTCGCTAACAATGCATTTGTGTTGGAAAGAAGATGTGCCGGAGAGTGTTCATACTCCGCTTGCATTCGCAAATACGCCCGTGTTGTTGCCATAAGCAATGCAGCACCTATACCGTGCCCTGTCACATCCCCTAACACAACGACAGTCTCGTCCTGAGCATCGCCTAGCCCTTCAAGAAAATCAAAAAAATCACCACCGGTTTCGTCACTGAATATCGACGTTGCCGCAATATCCAATCCTTCGTATTCAACACGCTTTTTCGGAAAAAATGTCTGCTGCATTTCCCCTGCAACCTTCAAGCCTTCCATCATACGAATACGGTCACGCAGCCCTGTAATCATAGTATTAGTATGTCCAGCGATGACGCCGAATTCATCCGATGTCATCACCGGCACAAATTCATCCATATCACCCTCTGTCACTCGCTCTAAAATGCCAGTCTGCGCTTTAAACAACATGCGTAAATTTAGAGAATAAGAATAGAGAAGGTTCACTATGAAACCAAGAAGCACCAACATGATGAACGCAATATCAATAATTATGGACTTACGAGTAAGCATAATGTGCAGCTGACTAATCCGCACAGGCATAGAGCTGAGAAGAAATAAATCCCGGGTAACTACTGCAATAATCAGCGTAGCAAAAAGCACTATAGTAACTGTACCAAAAAAGAAGAATTTCGTTGTAATTGGATAGTATACCTGCGGCAACGAGTACGTCCACTTCATCGAGTCAGACATTTGCATGACATTACGGTTATGTTGCAATGCAAGGTCAATCGCTACAAAAAAACCGACAGTAAACGTCCCCATAAATACCTTGAGACCACTTTCGACGAACGGAAATCCGTACACTATTGTGTTGAATGCAAGCATTCCCAATCCGGCAACAATAAAAATACTGAAATCAATCCAGCCAACAAAGCTCGCTTGTACTGTTAATTTCTGCTTCAACACTAATTGTGCAAAAAGTATTGTGCGCGCCATATACCCAACTGCAAGTGGAATAAAAACAATAAATCCAATCTGCCATGCAGGAAGATCAGAAACAAAAGGACAAATCCTTCCATTATATATATAAATAATCAAAAAACCGACAAAATAGAGCACAAACGCACGCATAAATTCTCCGGTATTAAAGTATGATACAGCTTTATTTCACAAAAATTAGGTAGCGCAACCTCTTCATAAATTTGTTTTTTAACTGGAACATTACATACTAACACTACTAACAATTTCGTTTAAAAAACTATTATAAGCACACTATACAAGCACTGCACAAACAACACAGACTAACCACTTGTAATCCATTAATATTACACAAAGATTATTTAGCATAACAAATATGCTTGACCACACGGTAAAAGTAGTTCAAGCATATAAGTAGTCCTCAAAAAGTGATATTGATACCATTGTAGTATTCTCACGTTGAGTGACACACTTTTTATATTCACGGTACCCGCATTGCGGGAAGATGCGATACAGACAACATATAATATATTCCCTTGCGGGATCTGCGCTGTATGCATCGTTGTGCAACTATAACTAAGGACAAATGCATGGACCCCCAATCGGAGATATCCGGTAGTCCCACCGCATGGAACGGCATTACGCTGACCATGCCTGATAACTGGATTCCTGCTGCAATTGAGCAGCGTTATCTTCTTTTTTCTCGTAATTCACATCCTGCGCTGGAAATCAAATGGCATAGAGTTTCCAACTCTAGTTCCATGCCTAAAAAAGAAGGCGAAATAATTCGGCAACTCAAACGAATGAGAGGGTTCAGCACTGAACACAGTGCTATCACAGATCGTTGGCTTTCTATTACCAACGCATTACAACCCTTACTCAACGTTCAGCCATTTTCGCACGCGCAAGGCAGCGGTGCTATCTGCACGCATGCTGCATCCAAAACGATTCTGGTTCTTCAAGTTCACGCGCCTGTCGATCAATATACCGACGTTATCCGGCAAATTCTTGCTTCTCTTACAGTAACTAAAGCCGACGAGCCTGTAACATTTAGTATGTTCGGACTCCGTTGCGCCCTTCCTGCCGGTTCCACTCTGGTTCGCCACTCTTTTAAACCGGGCGAATTTGTTCTTGAACTGCAATCAGGCTCTTCAACTATCTGCATAACGCGGCTAGGTCCTGCCAACGTCGTGTTGGAAGGGAAACCATTCCGCAGATGGTTGCACGCAAAATATGACTTACCATTAGAAAACTTCAGCAAAGACAAATCCATACTCCCCACGGGAGCAAAAAAACGGTATCATTGGGAGCATGTAGAGGCACCCTCTTTTATGAAACGCTTATTCCGATCCTCCAAGCTGGGAAGCCAGCAACAGATTAGGGGAGCAGCGTGGATTGTTGAGGGGCAAAACAAGCTCGTCACTGTAGAAATACGGTCGAACAGCCCAATATCAGACTCGTTTTTGGAATCTATTTGCGATCATGTGGAAGTCGACTAACAAAAAAAATCAACAGGTCACACAGTCATTGTCGCTTCAAAAGGCAATGGCTTGTGTGCCTGTCCGAAATTTACTGGTTGAAGAAACCAACCGTACTGCAAAAAACATAACCCTGTCCTTCCCTCTCCGAATGCGTCCTTGGTTCAGCAAATTCACATCAGCATTCGGGCATGAACCTCCTGTACAAAAAAAACGCCTCGAGCTTGATGAGCTTGGGACATTCTGCTGGTCGTTAATCAATGACAAGCGTTCCGTACAAGGTATTGCAACAGAGCTTTCAAAAACCTATCAACTGCATCCGGAAGAAGCCCGTGTTGCGGTCAGCCAGTTCATTCGTCAATTGGGCAAGCGAGGAATCATAGGTTTGAAAGATGGAGACAGCTAATGCAAGCAGCCCGTGTATCTGATGATGTCCCACCCCCTACTGAAAATTCAGGCGCACTCCTATGTACTAAGGAACAAGCCGCCACGCTCAATGATGTTCTGACAGATAAAAATATTGTTATCGGGGCATATTTCACCCAAAAAGTTCACCCTCAGCACGGCGTTTCTGTCCAGCCAGCCTCATTCGATTATATTGCAGACTGGTTTCACAGCGCTGTCCGGCTTGGTCTCAACATGATTATATTGCATGACGGCCTACCGGAAAAATTTATGGACAAATGCCGCTTCTTTTTTTCCATGCACTCCCGAAAGGACACGCATGGAAGCCTGCACTTTGTTCCGTACTCACCGGGGAGATTTACCATCGCAGATGAACGGTTCTTTGCTGCACGGGATATACTTGCAGCGCTCTCCCACTGCCATACTGCTTTTATTGTAGATATTTCTGATGCATGGTTTAACAGAAATCCAGCTCACCTTGTGCTGCGTCGCACCATGTGGGACTACTTTGACGCATCCCGCCTGCTTACGGCGGCAAAGCATCCTGCCTCATGGCGAGAAGCATTAGTGCAGCAATATTCAGTATGGAAGACACGTAATTCGTACTCGATATTTATCGGAGGAGAAATAAACACCATTGGAGAAAATCCGTGGATGATGAACCACCTTCAATCTGTCTACGAACAGAAATTTCCTGAATTTTCCTCTAAGCCTGTTCTCAACTGCGGTATTATTGGAGGAAAACGTGCCAATGTCCTTGCATTGCTCAGAAATGCCTGTGCAGAAATGGAGCGTGTTAACAAAACCGACCGATTAAATGATATGGCAGTATTCAACTACCTCCTCCATCGAAATGACAATTTCACGGTCTACTCAAACGGCACACTTAACAGCCCATGGAAAACATGGAGTAAAAGTGGAACCCACGCAATTTTCCACAAATAGTAAAAGCGGAGCAGGAGATATTATCTCTTACTCCGCTTTAAACGTTTAGCGCGCGTTGTTTTATCTACAACTGCATTAAATGCCACAGGCTTTCTACCCTGCCTAAAGACTCAGCAACTACAATTTCATCATATATGCCAAGGCATAGTAAGGAGGGCGGTTTTCATGTGCCTGCGAGCCACCTGTTTGAGAAGTAGAGCGCTCTGCTGTAGTTGTTCGGTTAGATGCCATCAAATCGTCAAACGTATACGATCCACCAGAATCATGGGCACGAATCAAATGGGAATGCGCAGGCATTTCTGTAATCGTCAGCTTGACTGTATCTGCACCGCCTGTTGCTCCCTGTGCATACTTATTGCCTGCACCTGCAATAAATTTGTCGCGCAAGTCCGGTGTAGTTACGCCTACCCCATCCGGAGCTGTATATGTTCGACCATCGCATAGCGCATATTTAGCATCTGCCTGCCCTGTCATTCTATTCACAGGATATCCGTCGCTGTTCACAGTCCCCTTGAACGGCAACACCATGCCGCTCAAAAGCTCATCAACTGCTGGTGCACTGGAACCACCCATGCCTTCTTTTATCAAAGCCTGAGCACTAGTAATCAACTTTTGAGCATCAGAAACCAGCTTCACTGCATCAGAAACGACAGTCTTTGCCTTTTCTGCTTCAACAGCGCTCTCTTGTTTCAGCTCCAATGTTTCCTGCTTAATAGTTATAAGGTCGTCTTTAGCACTTTTTGCAATGGCAGCGGACTCATTCAAATCCTTCATAACTTGCTGAGGGTTGGAGTCCGATGAGGGCGGAACCTGAACACATCGTTTTATGTCATCCCGCTGCTGCTGCAACGCAAGAGTAAGTTTATCAGACATCCTTTCAATAACTTCTGCACTCAATTTTCCGGCATTACGCAAATCAGTCTCCTGCGTTAATGGAACATCAAGAAACAGTGTAATTTTTTCATCCTTTGCCAGCGGCGCGGTACATCGCCCACCTCCGCCGTCCACAACTTCCACCGTATAATCTGAGCCATACATAAGAGAAGTATCCACACCCTCCACAGATGTTTTTACGGCTTTTACATGCTCCGGTTTTAAAAAAGTAAACAGAACCGGCCATGCATTCTGGACACCGTCCCCGACATATCTATGGACAGTAAGCTGGCTTGAAATAGTCATACACCCTCCGTTCGGAAATAAAGTAGATATTTACTGGCATAATACACACAACCCACTTCAAACTGAGGCGTACCACGCAGGGCTGAGAACACCTTCTTGCAGAATTACCAACCACAAGAAAAAAGCTGCCTCCCGTTGGGGAAACAGCTTTTTTCCTGAAATAACATTTTTTAAATACAGGCTATGCAGATTATAATCCAAGCACCTCGTATACTTTATCCATAGCAAGAGCATCACGCACCGTATCTGCCAGTCGATCCAGCGCAGGGTCGATAGAAAAAGAAGCCTGAACACCGTCTAATGGTAGCAACCCTTTTCGAGTTCGGAGGTCATTAATAAATGCTCTTCGGAACGCATCATCATCAAAAACACCATGAAGATATGTTCCCCATATAGTATGGAATGCACTTGAAGCAGCTGTCCCGTGCCCGATAATGCTGCCATCTTCACGCACAATAGCTTGGTGCATTTCAGAGCCAGAATCAATCAGCTCTGTAACACCATGGTGGATTTCATATCCTGTTACAGCCTGACCTGTCGGAACATGCGTGCCAGTAACTCTGGTAAGCACTTTTTCTTCACCCATAACAGTTCGAAGTGCTAGTAAACCAAGCCCTTGCTGTGTCGCTGAAGATTGAATATCTTTTGCCGCCACCTGCGAAACATACTCAATTGAAGAAGGGTCAGAAACTGTTTCACCAAGCATCTGGAACCCACCGCAAATACCAGTAACAACACCGCCAGCTTCTGCAAACGCGAGTATCTCTTTTGCCAGACCGCTCTCATGCAGCCATTGCAAATCGCCTGGTGTATTTTTCGAACCGGGCAGGATAATGCAATCCGGCGTACCAAGTTGCGCTGCGGAATTAACAACACGCAACGCTACATCCGGCTCAATACCGAAAGCATCTACATCAGTAAAATTAGCGATGTGTGGTAAATCCACCAAAACGATATCAAGAGCATCATCCCGCAGAGGCAACTGCCTGCCGATAGATTCTTTAAATGTCACAGAATCTTCTTCAGGCAGCCCAAGCTGCATAAGATATGGAACAACACCAAAAAACGGCTTTTCAGTCCTGTCTGTAGTAAACTCAAGAGCAGGGTCAAGCAACGTCACGTCACCACGAAAACGATTGAGCACAAACCCTGCGACCAAATCCTTTTCCCATGCATCCAGTAACTCCATAGTCCCAACAAGTGACGCAAACACTCCGCCGCGGTCAATATCACCTACAAGCAGTACCTTTGCTTTAGCATACTGTGCCATTCGCATATTCACGATATCGTGCGCTTTCAAATTGATTTCAGCAGGGCTTCCCGCTCCTTCCAGCACCATTACATCATGCTCTGCGGCTAAGGAATCATAGGCAGTCTGCACATGAGCAAACGCTGTTGATTTGTACGTAACATATTCCCGCACACGCATATTTGCCACAGGCTTACCCAACACGATTACCTGTGAACCAGTATCGGATGATGGTTTCAACAATACCGGATTCATGCGAACATCCGGTTCAAGTCGGCATGCAGCAGCCTGTACAGCCTGTGCACGCCCTATCTCTTCACCATTCGGGGTTACAAAAGAGTTAAGCGCCATATTCTGCGCTTTAAAAGGGGCAACAGATAATCCGTCCTGCAAAAGAATTCGACAAAGAGCCGCAGTGAGAACGCTTTTTCCAGCATTTGAACTGGTTCCCTGCAACATAAGAGATGGCGTGGTGGAAGTGGTGACAGTGTTGTTCATGCCGAATTTGTACCTGCTTTTCTTTCTACCTGCCAGTCTGAAAAAATATATAACAGACTCGGCAAGTTGCAGAAATTTGACATCCAGCTATGATACATATCATATAGTATATTCACATAGCTTATGGAAAAAACAGCCTACCATGTTTACTATAGTATCAATGGCTAATTCTGCTATCTTCTCCCTCAACAAGAGAGCTTTTATATGAATCCGATAGCTAAAATTGTTCTGGCGGTCATAAGTACTATTGCTGCATTACTGATTATTGCCGCAGTTTCCCTTACAACATTAGTTGACCCCAATGATTACAAACAAGAAATTACCAGCGCGGTTTACGATGCCACAGGCAGAGAAATTACCTTCAGCGGAGACATCTCTCTCACGTTCTTCCCGTGGTTCGGCATAAGCCTTGGCGAAGTTTCCATGACAAACCCGCAAGGGTTCCCGACGGAAACTTTCGCGTCAGTAAAAAAGGCACAAGCCAGCATCAAAGTGATGCCGCTTTTTTATCGTGAGTTAGAATTTTCTGACGTCATCCTCAGCGGCGTCACACTTAATCTCATTGAAAACAAATCTGGTAAAAATAACTGGACATTCACACCACCTAAAGAAGCTTCAAGCAAACCTAAGCGCCGCGGCTCTATTATTGAATCGCCAAAGCCGAAAGCAGCCCCTACAGACTCTGTCGCACTTGCTGCGTTATTTATTGAATCTCTTTCTATTACTGACACCAACATTACGTACGAAAACTTACGTAACGGGAAAAAATATTCTGTTATCGCCCTTTCGCTTTCGTCTTCTGCATTCCGTGCAGGGGAACCTTTTGAACTCAAAGTAAGCGGGGTGGCTGAGTCAACAGCACCAGCAGTAATCTCACCCTTCCAATTGACTGTAGAAGCAACACCTTCCGCAGACTTAACTGTCGTTGATATTACTGATCTCCATGTTGTTCTTGAACCGGAAGGTACAGTAATCCCAGGTGGCGAAGCTAGCATCCGTATGCACTCTTCCCTTACTGCTCATATTAAAGATAATTATATTGCTATCCGCAAAGGAGAGCTTTCCACATACAACACAACAATGAATCTTGATGGCAAGGTGGCATACGCCAAGGATTTGAATGTGCAGGCAAATGTCGCTGTAAATGCAGACTACAGAGAAGTTGCCAAAGCGCTTGGTGTTTCTGCTCCACAGCCGGAAAATGACAATTCAGAACTTACAGTATCCACACAGCTCAAGCTGTTTCCTGACAACATTGCACTCAACGATATTCAGGGAAGCCTGAGCGGGCATCCTCTCAATGGCGATTTCCTGTACTTTTTTGGAAAAGACCCGCAGTTACGCCTGCGATTTAATGCAGAATACCTGAATCTCGATCCATATATCGCGCTCGCAGACCTACTTAGCAAAGAAGACAACACGAGCAAGAAAGGCAAAAAGCCTGCTAAGAAGAAAGCTAAAGCAAAATCCGCAGTCAAAGGTCGAAACACAAACGTAGAGCAAAATGCTCAAAAGAACATCGAAAAAGCCTTTGCGCCAGAAACATTAGCAAAACTGGATGCAGCAGTTGATATCGCTATCAACAAATTAGTTGTAAAAGAGCTTGCAGTTTCCGACATTAAAATCATGGGAAAAGGCAAAGACGGTATTGTGACTGTAGACCCGCTGCATTTTACCGTCTTTAACGGTAAGGTGAACAGCACGGTCAAAACCGATCTGCGTGGAGCACTACCTATTTCATCAATCACAGTCACGACTGATAAAATGGATTTAGGTAATATCACTAAAACACTTGCAGGAACCGAGTACATCAGCGGTTCACTTTTCCTGAACGCCTCAATGTCTGCCTACGGCATGACTAAAGAAACAGTCGGCAGAACGCTTAACGGTAAAGCAACGTTCAATGCTACAAACGGCACATTGCAAGGGTTAGATATTTTACCGAAAGGCTCCCTTGAGTTGTTCCAAGGAAAGACACGAGAGAAAATCGAAAGCTCCCTTACGGCTCAGCCATATGAAGTAATCCGTGGAACCCTGTTCGCAAAAAATGGACGTGTTTCTAACAATGACTTCATGGTGAAAGCAGCAGAGATGGACGCTAAAGGAAGCGGCTTTGCAAACCTTGCATCCGACTCCGTTCACTATAAAGCCGAAATCAAATTCGATAACGTGCCGATGATTCCGGTTGTTGTCAGCGGCAAGCTGTCCAAGCCTAAATACGGTGTTGATCTAAAACGCTTCCTTGGGTCTTCTATCGAAGATGTCACTAAAACATTACTCGATAAAGACGATGAGGGAAAAGACCCGCTCAAGCGGCTTGAAAAAGGGTTAAAAAACCTTTTCAAATAACCTCTGTCGAAATCAAAAAAAACACATACTACACATACGGCTGCCATTCACCAGAAAGGCAGCCGTTTTTTTGCCACAATTGCCATCTTCACCAGAACAAAACGCAAGCAACGTCACACAGTTCGTATAAATGTCATATACACTTGCTCCAAAAAGCGGCTGGCAATTGAAAATATTGCGCAAACACGCACCTCAATAACATATTTACTTTCAATAGGTTACATCACTCATTCAAAACCAATCTTACCTCGACATCTTGACAGGTGGATACCTCGTTGTTACCCGTCTGTACACGATGTGCTAGGATAAGCAGGAGCTTGCATCACACAGCTTTCTGCATCCAAGCAGATAGCGTTGTACTGAAAATCTGAACTACGGATGTTCAGAAAAAATATATTTGCACTAAAAATTCGCTGCTGTTTTTACTGATAGAGTAAGCAGCATAAGAATATAAGGAGCTAGCCAGAATGGGTGAAGACACTGTGAAACCGGAAGAAACAGCAGAAGCAGTAGAACAGGAAGAGCACACTGAAATTGTAATCTCTGACGATGAGTTACAGAAGCTTGCTAAAGACCGTGTTTGTCCTGACTGCGATACCATGCAGGATGCTGAAGAAGTGCGTATCCGCTGCCTTGCAGAAATGGAAAATTTCAAAAAACGCTTGCAGCGCGAACGTGAAGAACAGTTCAAATATGCAACAGAATCCGTTCTTGGCGACCTGCTCCCGACTCTCGACAACCTCCAGCTTGCAATCGATTATGGTCGCAACCTTGAAGGCTGTGAGAACATGCTCATCGGTGTTGAAATGACTCAGAAGCTTCTTATTGAAGCTATTGAGCGTCATGGTCTTTGCCAGCTTGGCGAAAAACACGACGAATTCAACCCTGAAGTGCACGAAGCAGTAGGACAGGAAAACTGTGATGAAGTGCCGGAAGGGCATGTTAAACAGGTCATGCAGCGTGGTTACAAACTGAAAGACCGTCTGCTGCGCCCTGCAAAAGTTATCGTTTCCGGCGGAAAATAATCCCCTGCAAACGACCGCGCACCTTTGCGCATGATTAAGTCACGAACGGCTGCTGATTTCTATCAGCAGCCGTTTTTTATACCATGAAAACATGATATAATCTCATCGATAGCCCCTGTTTTAGATTGAAACGGCAACTTTTCTAACTTTTTTTGCTCTTGACCTAAAAACACAGAACATACTGATACAAATGATTTTTTTATTAAAAACAACATTCCGCAAACAGCACTTGTGCGGCTTTGTTGCAAAAAAAATAACAAGTGCCCCTTGCCCGACAAAAAAACGTGCTTAAATTTTGGAACATCAAAGACTAAAAGCCAGACCATTCTGGTTCTTTATAATTCAAGATTACATTCGTGAGAGTTTTCTCATGAGGAGGTTTAAACATGGGTAAAATTATTGGTATCGACCTTGGCACAACTAACTCTTGTGTCTACATCATGGAAGGTAAAGATCCTAAGTGCGTAACCAACCCTGAGGGTGGTCGTACTACGCCTTCTATTGTAGGTTTCACCGATAAGGAACGCCTCGTTGGCGATATTGCTAAACGTCAGGCTGTAACAAACCCAGAGCGTACTATCTTTGCAGTTAAACGCCTTGTTGGTCGTCAGTTTAACTCCCCTGAAGTACAGCGTTGGGCTGAACACTCTCCTTACAAAATCGTAGAAGGTAAAAACGGCGAAGCTTACGTTGAAGTGGAAGGCCGTAGCTACTCCCCTGCTGAAGTATCTGCAATGGTACTTGGTAAACTTAAATCTGATGCTGAAGCATACCTTGGCGAAGAAGTAACTGAAGCAGTTATTACTGTTCCTGCATACTTCAACGACTCCCAGCGTCAGGCTACTAAAGACGCAGGTAAAATTGCCGGTCTTGAAGTAAAACGTATCATTAACGAACCTACCGCAGCTTCTCTTGCGTACGGTCTCGATAAAAAAGCAAACGAAAAAATCGCTGTATTTGACCTTGGCGGCGGTACTTTCGATATTTCTATCCTCGAAGTTGGCGACAACGTTGTTGAAGTACTCGCAACTAACGGTGACACCTTCCTCGGTGGTGAGGACTTTGACCTCGCTATCATCAACTACCTCGTTGAAGAGTTTAAAAACGAAAACGGCGGTCTTGATCTCTCTACAGATCGTATGGCTCTCCAGCGCCTCAAAGAAGCTGCTGAAAAAGCTAAAAAAGACCTTTCCACTTCCATGGAAACCGAAATCAACCTGCCGTTCATCACAGCTGACCAGACAGGTCCTAAGCACCTTATGCTTAAACTTTCTCGTGCTAAGCTTGAAACCCTCGTTGGCGATCTCGTAAAACGCACAGAAGGTCCTTGTCAGAAAGCTCTTACTGATGCAGGTCTCAAACCTGGTGACATCGACGAAGTTATCCTCGTTGGTGGTATGACCCGTATGCCTCTCGTACAGAAAGTTGTTGCTGACTTCTTTGGTAAAGAGTCCAACCGTTCTGTAAACCCTGACGAAGTTGTATCCATGGGTGCAGCAATTCAGGGCGGCATCCTTGCTGGTGACGTTAAGGACGTTCTTCTCCTCGACGTTTCCCCGCTTTCCCTTGGTATTGAAACTCTTGGCGGCGTGGCAACTAAGCTCATCGAGCGTAACACCACTATCCCAACCAAGAAGTCTCAGACCTTTACCACCGCTGCTGACAACCAGCCTTCAGTATCTATTCACGTACTGCAGGGTGAACGTCCAATGGCTGGCGACAACATGACTCTCGGTCGTTTCGAACTGACTGGTATCCCAGCAGCTCCACGTGGTGTTCCACAGATCGAAGTTACTTTCGACATCGATGCTAACGGTATCGTAAGCGTATCCGCTAAAGACCTTGGCACCGGTAAAGAACAGTCTATCCGCATCACCGCTTCTTCCGGTCTCTCTGACGAGGAAATTGATAAACTCGTTAAAGAAGCAGAAGCACATGCTGATGAAGATAAGAAAAAGCAGGAAACTATCGAAGTTCGCAACCATGCAGACACACTCATCTACACCACTGAGAAATCAATTGGTGAGCTTGGTGATAAACTTGACGCTGACCTGAAAGCTGAACTTGAAACTAAAACCGAAGCACTTAAAAAACTTCTCGAAGCTGAAGAAATCGACGTTGAAGCTGTAAAAGCAGCTAGCGAAGAGCTTTCTCAGGCTTCCCACAAACTTGCTGAACAGCTTTACGCTCAGCAGGCACAGGGTGCAGAAGGCGGCTGTCCTGGCGGCGACTGCGGCGCAGGCGCAAGTGCTGGCGCAGCAGGCGCTCAGCAGAAAAAAGACGACGAAGACGTTGTTGACGCAGACTACACAGAAGTAAAATAGCTATAATTCAGCTAGCATGGGGTAATAACACCACTTACCCACATCATGCTCTTGCAATTGACGGTTGATATGATTACCTTGGCCTGATTCGCGCTTATGCGGATCAGGCCATTTTTTTATACGGTATTATTATATGAAAGATACATTTTCTCTATCATTACGCAGTGTAATAATTACACTCCTGGTTATGGCACTTACGGTGGCTTCTCTTACTGGGTGTGGGAAAAAAGTCATTGTAACTCCGCAAGCTTCTCCTTCTAAAGGCGCAGAGCAGCAGCTGTCTGAGCAAGCTCTTGCCGCCTACAATAGCGGGGACTACACTGCTGCCAGCTCGCTCTATGACAGAATTCTGCAAAAGCAGAACCTGACACGAGCACAAAAGCGCAGTGCTTGGCGCTATTACGCACTTAGCACTATTAAAAGCGGTAGAGCTACCCTCGGCTTGCAAGCTCTGGACAAATGGGAATCAAATCAACCCGGTGTAATTGATAGCACCGAATGGCAAGACATGTGGATGATGGCGGTTAAACAACTTCCAGCACACAAATCGCTTGCAATCCTTGAATCCACATATGCAAAAACTTCTAACCCTTGGGGACTGCGCGCTAACGCTGCCCTCCTTCTTGCCGGAGTAGAATGGCGAAAAGGAAACACTGGCGCAGCTCTCACATCACTCGAAGATCTTTACGCGAAAGCTCCTAGCAAAAAATACAAAGCTGCTCTGGAGCGCAGTCTTTTCGCAGAACTTAACGCTATTGATGCACAGTTACTCGCAACCATTTCCGGCTTTCTGACTCCAGAAAATGAGATTACCTACCCGTACTCTCTTGTTCTGCTGGAAAAAGCCCGTCGTGCTGCGGGAGATGAGCAAAACTGGCCGTCCGCATGGGCAGCTATTGAGCGTCTCCGCTCTTTAGGTAAACTTGCAGACCCGACAATCATCGACGCTGTGCTTGCCCCACTCAAAAAAGAATTCGGTGAGCCAACGCACGGCATTGCCCTTACTCTTCCTCTCACAGGTCCTTACGGTTCCATCGGGTGGAAAATTGTACGTGGCGCAGGTATTGCGCATTGGCAGTTAACAAACAATGGATACAACTTTGCCCTGAAAGTTATTAACACCGAATCTGCAACTTGGGAGCAGGAACTCGCGGCTCTCCCAAAAGGTTTCACCATTGTTGGCGGCCCACTGCGTAAAGATGTTTTCCGTAAAATCTACGATAAAGACCTTACAGAAAAACATGCTTTCTTCACCTTCCTTTCTTCACTCCCTGCGGGAACAGAAGGCGAGGATGCATGGAGATTCTTCTCAAGTCCTAAAGATCAAATTCAAACATTGCTGAACTTCGCACAGTTCAACCTTGGCATTAACAACTTTGCAGCATTATACCCTGATGAAAATTACGGTAAGCATATGTCGCAACTGTTTGTAGAACGTGCCAGTCAGCAAACTGAATACCCTGTGCTCACAGCAAGCTATACTCCAAACCAGCCTCAGGGTTGGTCAAAAGACGTAAAAAAACTTCTTGTCCAAAGCGATCAGGAAAATCAAGAACTGCACGCTGCTGACGGAAGTTTCACAAATGCCTCAAGTCAAGAACAGTACAAAGACTTGCCGTACAAACCGGCATTTCAGGCTGTTTTCCTTCCCGATAGCTGGAAGAACATGGAATCTATTATTCCGCACTTCTTCTTCCATCAGGAAGACCGTGCTGTATTCCTCGGCCCTACACTGTGGGAACAGGGATTATCTGCCGGTAGAAAGCTGGAATCACGCTATTTCAAGCTTGCTATCTTCCCGGGTATCTGGAATCCATTCACCCCGACCAATGCCTCCAAGCAGTTGGTTCAGGCAATGGATGATGCAGGACTCGGTAAACCGGATGCATGGGTAGGACTTGGGTACGACTTTATCCGCCTCGCCGCAGGAATGGGTTCCATGCCTGCTGACTGGGATGACGACACTGTGAACGAAGAGCTTGCATCTGCACAGAGCATGGACTGGAGTATCGCTCCAATTTCATGGGATGCAGACGGTCTTGCTTCTGAAAATCTGTTCCTGTTCCGCCCTTCCAGAAACGGTTTTGTACCAATTAATCCAGAATCATTTGCTAACCGTCTCAACGCAGTGCGTGTGCGCCACGATGAGCGTATCCAGATGATGAAGGACGAGGCAGACACTGACAAAGCAAAAGAACTCGGACTGACTATTGAAGAATACCGTATGCAGCGTAATGAAGCTGCTAACGATGTTCATACAACAGAAACAGCCGAGGCTGAAAATTCCGGCCTGTTCTCTTTTGAAACTACGCCAGCCACTTCTCAATAACCGGAGACCACCTCGATGAGCATTACTCCTGAACGGGTAGCACAAATTGCCAAGCTGGCCCGACTTGAACTCGACGATGAAAAACAACGCCTGTTCGCAGGTCAGTTTGAAGATATTCTGAAATACATGGACACATTGAACGAACTCGACACAGCTGGAACCGAACCGTTGTACAGCCCTGTTGAACAGCCTACTCCGCTACGTGAAGACAAAGTTGAAAAAGACTTTACACGCGAAGAGATTGTTTCCAACGCACCGGAAACAGACGGCAAATTCTTTATTGTTCCTAAGATTGTTTAACGGCGGAGTTTATTCCACATGTCATTTTTGTACGATAAATCCCTAAGTGAAATCCGCTCGCTGCTGCTTGCTAAAGAGCTCACCGTTACTGAAGTTGTTGAAGCGTGCCTTGCACGTATTGAAGAAACTGAACCTTCCATTCAGGCTCTTATTTCTGTTCAGGCTGAGGAAGCTCGTGAACAGGCGCGCGCCATGGATGAAGCTGGTCCTGACGAAAGCAAGCCTCTTTGGGGTATTCCGCTTACCGTTAAAGACTTGCTTTGTACCAAAGGCACTAAGACCACTTGCGGTTCTAAAATTCTTGAAAACTTCGAACCATTTTACGATGCATTTGCCATTGCAAAATTGAAGGAAGCCGGAGCCATCCTCATTGGTAAAGCCAATATGGATGAATTTGCTATGGGTTCCTCCACAGAAAACTCTGCATACAAAGCCACTAAAAACCCTTGGGATCTCAACAAAGTTCCGGGTGGTTCTTCCGGTGGTTCCGCAGCATCCGTAACAGCATCGCAGGCATTTGGTACGTTGGGCACAGACACAGGTGGTTCTATCCGCCAGCCTGCAAGCCTTTGTGGTTGTGTCGGTCTCAAACCGACCTATGGTCGTGTTTCACGCCGTGGTATGGTTGCGTATGGCTCTTCTCTGGATCAGATTGGTCCTATGACACGCTCTGTTGAAGACAACGCGCGTATGCTTCAGGTTATTGCTGGTCACGATGCAAAAGATTCTACCAGCGTCGATGTACCTGTTGATGACTACCTTGCAGCACTTGATCGCAAAGACTTACAAGGTCTCAAAATTGGTTTGCCTAAAGAATTCTGGGCAGAAGGTCTTGATGCTGAAGTTGAGTCTTCATGCCGAGCTGCTGTTGCTAAGTTAGAAGAACTCGGTGCTGAACTTGTAGAAGTTGAGCTTCCGCATTCTTCTTTCGCGATTGCAACCTACTACATTATCGCTATGGCTGAAGCCAGTTCAAACCTCGCCCGTTTTGATGGCGTACGGTACGGCTACCGCAGTGACAAAGCAGAAGATCTGCTTGATATCTACGTAAAATCCCGCTCTGAAGGCTTCGGGGATGAAGTACAGCGCCGCATTATGCTCGGTACTTATGTACTTTCTTCCGGCTATTACGATGCCTACTACAAAAAAGCTGCACAGGTTCGTCGCCTTATTCGCGAAGATTACTTGAAAGCACTTGAGCAATGCGACGTACTCGTAGGTCCTGCATCTCCTGTAACAGCGTGGAATGTTGGTGAGCTGACAAGCGACCCGCTAAAAATGTACCTCATGGATATTTACACTATTTCCCTTAACCTTGCAGGGCTTCCGGGCTTATCTCTTCCTGTTGGTTTAGGTGCAGATAGCAATATGCCTGTTGGTCTACAGCTTCTTGGTAAAGAGTTCGACGAAGCCACACTCTACAGCGTGGCATCTCTTCTTGAAAAAAATACTGAAAAGCTCGGTGTTCCAGCAGGATTATAACATAAACTAGCCTGACTCATAATTGTGATATATCGAAAGGAAGCTTGCTTGCAGGCTTCCTTTTTTTAATGAATAAATCCGATTCTTAAATAAGTTCACAAGCTATCAGAGACGTTCCCTGAGAATATATGCTTGCAGCTCCTACGGTAGGCAAGACCCGTAAGAACTCTTTCTTGACCCAGCTCAAGTGGGAAGTGTATCCCTTCTAGACAAATTCAGTATTCATATCTTTGACAGATTTTGAATATATCCAGCAACCGCAATATCAGCTAACCTAACCAATCAATACGCTGCGGTTCTTACAATTTTTGGTATTATTATAGAAACATTCTGCTGTAGTAAGTCAAAAACAGCCTTTTATTGTGACTACAAGAAAAACATCTGGCTATGAAGACTTGCCAGCGGCATATACTAATAAACGCTCAGGACGACCCTATGACTATTGCAGTTGCAGTCAGCGGCGGAACAGATTCGCTTTACGCCTTGCTCACATTGAAAGAACAAGGACACAATATTTTTGCACTTCATGCGCACTTTCTTGCCCCCTGCAAAGAGCGCGAAGAAGCTATTGGCGCCATGTGTGCTTCCTTGGATATCCCGTTTCACGCAGTAGACTTGCACGAAGAGTTCGAACAATGCGTCGTTGAACCTTTCATGAACGAATATGTACAGGGTCGCACTCCGAATCCTTGTGCAATCTGCAATGCAACTATGAAATTCGGTGCACTGCTGCGTGAAGCAGAACGATTAGGGGCGGACACAATTGCAACAGGTCACTACGCAGTATTAGAAGATCACCCAGTATACGGCCGCACATTATCCCGTGGTCATGACCCAAAAAAAGATCAAAGCTACTTTCTGTCACTTGTTCCTAAGTCACAATTGGAAAAAGCACTCTTTCCTCTGGGAAAAATGAAAAAAGAAGACATCAAAGCAGAGTTGGCTGAACGAGGTATTGTACCAGCATACCCAAGTGAAAGTCAGGAAATCTGTTTTGTTCCCAATGATGACTATCGCGCTTTTTTGCTTCAAAAAGGTGCTGAACTTGGTACAGCTGGAAACATGGAACTTGCCGATGGCACAATTGTCGGCAAGCACAACGGGCTGTGGCAATATACAGAAGGGCAACGTAAAGGTCTTGGCATTGCTTGGAAAGAGCCGCTCTACGTTATTAAAAAAGACCTTGAAAAAAATGTGCTTGTTGTGGGGCCTAAGCAGGAACTCTTTTCCACAGGCTGTACCGTAAGCCATATGAACTATCTTGTTGCCCCGGAGCATTGGGGAACCAAGCTTCTGGCTCGAACTCGCTACCGGCAGCAACCTATCTCCGTAACACTGCATGAACAGAATGATATTTTGATTGTTACGTATACTGAACCACAATCACCTCCCGCAAGCGGTCAAGTATTCTGCTTATATGATGAAGACCTGACTGTATTAGGTGGCGGCATTATAGAAAGCTCCTTGTACACATAACGCAAAAAGCTCCTGAAAATCAGGAGCTTTTTTTACATTCAATAAAAAGAGGTTTGCGCAAGGCAAACCTCTTTAGTGTCTGACAGAGGTTGTTGATCTCAACCTAATGCATCGGTAACTGCTTGCTAAGCTATATCAGCCAGAGTTGCAGTTTCATTTGGCTCTGTCATAAGTTTTGGATCTACGATTGCAAATCCCATTTCTTGAGCAATGTACTCTAATGGTTCAACGTTTCCAGTTTTCTTCATTATGTCCATTAATGTTTCGACGCCCAATTTAGCTCCGGCATCATACGGATTCACTTCGCGGAGCAAGGTAGAATACGGCTTGCCGATTTCTTTCGCGAGTGCTTTTGCTGGAATTGGACTGTTTAACACCAGTTCATGGACAATTTTAGTTAACTCAGAACGCATCATAACTCTCCCTACACATTGCTACGAGGAGTCACTATCAGTCTATCACACCCCAATACGCCATTTGAGGTTTTACTATGCGTAACCTGTGAGAAACCAACGTGTTTTATATCATCACACTACGCCTAATGTGATAATACCTCCTCATGTTTCATGTTAAAGCAACACCCTATACAAACTCCCAAATATATAGCTTATTTTCAGAGCATAATTGAGACTGAAATTTTATCTCACCATGCAGTTTTCTGAAAACGTATGACCTCTTTCCTGTAAGTGAGTACTAACGTATACACATATTAGTTAATACTCAACATATTTTATATCTTTTATAGAAAATCTGTTTTTTTAAATTTATGTACTTGATACTAGACATAAATACAACAAATCACTTGTAGCCTTTTTTGACATAATATTGCAACAAATTAAAACATTTTCATAGGATAGCTTACATGAAAGCTGTGATATATAGACGTACTACCGTTAGCATATAAAGTAAGTACTCCTTATCCTGAGTTACACTAACGTAATTAGCTGCGAAAAACAGAAAGCCCTGAATAAATTGCCTCGGCTTTTTTTCTGCCAACACCTTCAATTTTCATTAAATCCTCGACAGATGCTTCTGCCATTTCTTTAACAGAAGAATACTGCGCCCATAGCTTTTTTGCCATGCTTGGTCCAATACCATGAATACGCTGAAGTTCACCCGTTAAAGCTCTTCCTGCTCGCGCTCTTCTATGCCGACCAATAGAGTAGTCATGGCAAAGGTCACGCATATGCTGCAAAAGCAGTAACTCTGGTGCTCCGGCTTTTAGTTGCAAAGGATTAGATCGTCCGGGCAGGAAAATTCTATCTTCAATATTCCCCTTGCGCCTATCTGCTCTGCCGGATTCATCTTTGCGTGCTTTTGCAATAGAAATCACAGTGCATAAACTACTTTGCCCATGCGCTTCGAGCACACTTGTCACAGCGTTCAATTGTCCACGCCCGCCATCAATCAGCAATAAATCAGGCCACGGAGGACCAGACTCAAGGCGACGCTTCATCCATAATGCAAGCACACCGTAGTCATCTCCGCCACTTTCTTCATCAGAAAATGCGTAAGTTCGGTACTGATCTTTTGCAGGTGCATCACCTTCAAAAACAACCATACCTACCCGCGTATCTTTACCAGAGGTATGGGAAACATCGACAATTTCAGTACGGTAAGGTTCTTCTGCCATGCCTAATTTTTTTTGCAGAATAGTAAGCGGACTGACAGCGCGTTTATTTTTGGAATCATCAATTGCGTTCGCTGTTGCCATGGTTACAAGCTTGCTTTCTGTATCATTACGTGGTGGTGCAACACGAACCAACATACCACGAAGCTCTGTCAACGCTTCTGCATGTGCTGCTAACGGCTCGCTGTTTGTCTCATCCCCAAGCACATCATTTCCCCAAGGAACAACCACGCGCGAAGGAACAAAGCTGTTCACGCCATAATACTGAGCAATAAACGATTGAAGTAACTCAGGGGCTTCCTCCAGCCCAAGTCCTGCCCAAAAATAGTATTTTTTGTCGATAAGAATCCCGCCGCGGATAAACAAAATACCAAGAGCCAGTCCTGCATCAGTTTCACCGAGTCCGATAACATCCATATCATGAGCAGTCGGAATAACTGCCGCTTGTTTCTCGACCGTCACCTCTACCGCTTTAATCTGATCTCGCAACTGGGCAGCTGTTTCAAAGTCCATAATTTCCGAAGCCGCATACATCTTCTCCGTCAAAGCTTCGACCAATTCATTAGATTTTCCAGACAGCAACAATTCTACCCGCTGAACTTGTTCAAGATAATCATCGTGCGAAATTTCAAGACAACATGGCGCAAGGCACTGTCCAATATGGTGATACAGACAAGGGCGCACCCTATTTGCGAAAGCTCTGTCTGCACATCTCCGCAACTGAAACACCTTATGAATAGCTTTGAGCGTTTGCCACGCAGAATGGGACGAGGTGAACGGACCAAAATATTTTGAACCATCTTTAAGCACCTTGCGCGTCAATGTCAGCCGAGGCCACTTGTGCTTTTTATTCAGCTTGAAAAGTACATACTGCTTATCATCGCGCAGCAAAATATTATATCGCGGTCTATGCTTCTTAATAAGGCTTGCTTCAAGCAAAAGTGCTTCTTTCTCCGTTGTTGTTATCAACGTAGAAATAGACTGTGCCTGCCGCAACATTGCCCGCGTCTTAGGTGTCTGCGTCTCAGGCGGACGAAAATACGACGCAACTCGCTTTCGCAAGTGCTTCGCCTTCCCCACATAGACAACGCGCCCATGTGCATCTTTATATAAATAGACTCCCGGTGAAACGGGAATAGTCTTCAAATCTATTGGTTCCATAACTACCTGTATCTCATTGTTGTACAGCGTCTTTTACTGCTGCCTTTTAGCATACACGTCACCGAGGGTATAAAATATCATTTCCATCTATAACAGCACTACATACTTTAATTATAGATTTTAATCTCAAAGGGTTAGAAACAGAATGAGAAATGCCTACCCGTTAGCTCAGACAGTATGCTGTGTTGTTTTTACTGCCCTTATCTGCTTTCCCCTCCCAACGTATGCTCTGAAAGTTCGTCCTTCCGGAACATTACAAGTGTTTACCCAGTGGTCAACCGGTTCTACTCTGGGGTTCCAATCTCCATTCTCTGAGCTGGAGATTAACAACAACTTTCGCGCCGCACACTACTTCCAGATTCAATTAGATATTAATCCCAATGAACCCGTTTCAGCTACGGCATTAATGGAAATCGATACCTACTGGGGTGTTGACGACGGTGACAACGGCTACGGTGAGTTTTCCGGTGGGCAAATAAGTTCTGGCGGTGCAAATGTACAGACCTCGCAACTTTTTATGCATGTAGAACCTGAAGATAGTAACTGCATAGGTAGAGCAGGACTTATTTCCGTACATATGCCCAACCAGATCGGCGGTTCGATTATTCTGGATGATACCGTTGGCGCAATAGCGTTAGCATACAGGTTTTCCGACACCCTTAACGGCAGTGTAACATGGGGCAGACCCTATGATCGTCCCAACACCACATTTACTCAGCAGACAATGGATCTGTATGCAACCTCCTTCACATACGCACCAAACGATCAACTTTACACTCTGTATGCTATGTACTCCGATTTCGGGAAAAATGTTGCAGGAACGCCTCCCGGTTCTGCATGGGTTGATGGTGGTAACATCGGCATATGGAACGGGTTTGCGGACTTTTCCGGTGCTCCATGGGCATTCTGGGCTGGTTTTTCCGGTAAATACCACTCTCCCTCTGATCTGGTGTTCAAATCAGATCTTATGTGGGGAACACTATACGGCGGGAATGACCCTGCCAGTCGGCAAGGGGCAGTCTTGCTAGGAGAAATAGATTGGCTGTTGCATAATTACACTGTCGGAATACTGGGCTGGTGGGCGAGTGGGGACAACGCAACAGCATATGAAAACGGCGCAGGGCGCATGCCATTTGTTTCCAACCAATGGGGACTGACTGACTTTGGATACTACCGAACAGCCCTGACCACGGAATCCAGTCTCATACTGCAAGATGCTACAGGTCGTTGGACGTTAGGGCTTCTTGTTGATGATTTAAGCTTAATCGATTTTTTTACATCGTCAATAAAACTTCTCTACATGCGTGGAACAAACAGCCCCTCAATTGTAAAAAATAACCGATTCTCTCCTGCACTTCTCCAAGGTGGCTACCGCAACTACTGGGGAACCTACCTTACCACACAAGACTGGCTTATTGAGCTAGATACAGAATCTACCCTCAAGCTTACAGAACGTCTTAATTTAATTCTGCGTCTGGGATATATTCACATAGAAGTTGACCCTGAAGTATGGGGAACGTCTGACACCCGTGATGCCTACCGTGCTGTTTTTCTTTTTGATTATGAATTCTAGCAACGGCATTTACGTATATTGTAAAGCGACTCGACATTTTTTACGCCCTCTTATAAGGATGGGGCGTCGGATTTAGTTTTATGAACCTTATTTGATTAGGAGCCAGTATGCCCTGTCGTATGATCAGCTACCAGTCCAAAGAGGATTGGAAGGGAATCAGGGATCTTCTCGCTGGACGGGATAACCCTGACAATTCTGTTGAACCTGTGGTGCGTGATATCCTGCATCATGTGCATACAGAAGAGGATAAGGCTCTTGTTCATTACACGCAAAAGTTTGACTGCCCTTCGTTTACGGCGGATATGGTGCGCGTGTCCGAGGCTGCGCTTGAAAAAGCTGCGCAGGACATTCCCGCAGAAGACTTTGATATCATCAAAGAAGCTGCACACAATATCCGTACATTCCACGAGAACCAGAAAGAGAAATCCTGGTTTACTACAAGCGAAGACGGAACAATTTTGGGACAGGTTGTACGCCCCGTTGACCGTGCCGGACTCTACGTACCGGGCGGGCAAGGTGGCGACACTCCGCTTATCTCCAGCATGCTTATGAACGTTATCCCCGCACAGGTTGCAGGTGTGGAAGAAATCTGCGTTGTGTCACCTCCGCGTGAGGATGGATTGCCAAACCAGTATATTCTTGCAGCCGCCCATTATCTAGGGATTACAAATGTATTTGCCTGCGGCAGCGCATGGGCAATCGCCGCTCTTGCGTACGGCACAAAAACCATTCCTGCCGTAGATGTTATTGCAGGTCCTGGAAATATTTTTGTTACTACTGCTAAACGCTTGTTTATCGGCACAGTAGGCATTGATATGGTTGCAGGCCCGAGCGAAATTCTCATCATCGCAGATAAAACCGGAAATCCCGTGCAAATTGCTGCGGATATGCTTTCTCAAGCAGAACATGACCCTCTTGCATCAGCTATTCTTGTTACTGATGATAACGAGCTTGCAAAAGCTGTCTGTGACGAGCTTAAAACGCAAACCGGTCTACTGCCGCGCAATGAGATTGCAGCAACTGCCCTTAAAGATTGGAGCGCAATTGTTGTCACTCCAGATATGGCAGCCGCTGTAGAGCTTTCTAACAATGTTGCACCTGAGCATTTGGAAATAATTGTTGAAGATCCATGGGCGTTATTACCGACCATCCGAAACGCTGGCGCTATTTTTATGGGCGCTAACTCTCCGGAACCTGTCGGTGATTACTTTGCAGGCCCTAACCACGTGCTGCCTACAAACGGTACTGCACGTTTTTCATCAGCATTGTCTGTTGAAACCTTCACAAAAAAATCCAGCATTATTGCTGCGTCTGCTTCCTTCACGCAAAAAAACGCACCGAAAATTGCGCGCCTTGCACGCCTTGAAGGACTGGAAGCACACGCCCGTTCCGCAGAAACCCGCTTAAAGAAATAGCACCTTGCAGGAGTTCTCAAATGAAAGTCGTTACCCAGACAACTATTACAGATTATCCGTTGGTTTCCCGAGGAAAAGTTCGCGATATCTACGAAATTGATGATTCCAGTCTGCTTATTATTACTACCGACCGCATGTCAGCATTTGATGTTATCATGGCAGAACCGATTCCATACAAAGGTGTTATTCTTAACCAGATCACCTTATTCTGGATGAAAAAGTTCGAGCACATCATTGCCAACCATCTCATCGCTTCTGACGTAAAAGATTTCCCAGAGCCGCTGCATAAGTATTCAGATGAGTTAGAAGGTCGCTCCGTGCTTGTTAAAAAAGCTAAGCCCCTTCCTATTGAATGTATTGTTCGTGGTCATATTTCCGGTTCCGGCTGGAAAGACTACAACAAAACCGGCTCCGTGTGTGGCTACGAACTGCCGGAAGGAATGGTGGAATCTGAAAAGTTCCCGAATCCGCTGTTTACCCCTTCCACAAAAGCAGAGCTTGGCGAACACGACGAAAATATTTCTGTTGAACGTGCTACAGAAATGATCGGCAAAGAACTTGCTGAAAAAGTAGCAGATGTGAGTTTACGCATATTCTCCGAGGGTCGCGATTTTGCAGAAGAAAAAGGCATCATCATTGCTGACACAAAATTTGAGTTCGGCATGGTTGATGGAGAACTGACATTGATTGATGAAGTTCTCACTCCGGACTCTTCCCGCTTCTGGCCTAAGTCCAGCTACACTCCGGGTAAAAGCCAGCCTAGTTTTGATAAACAATACCTGCGTGACTGGTTGAGTACACAAGACTGGGACAAAACCCCGCCAGCACCTGCTCTTCCTGCTGAAGTTATTGAAGAAACAGGTAAAAAGTACGCTGAGGCTTACACTATACTTACAGGACAAACACTGCTACTCTAACGAGTGCAACCACAATAATTACCGTAGAAGTCTGCTGCTTGCAGACAAACTGAAATGGAGTTCCTATGCTTCTTGAAGGGAAACGAGCCCTGATTCTGGGTGTTGCCAACAACAAAAGCATTGCATACGGCATTGCCAAAGAATTTAAAGAAAACGGCGCAAAACTTGCGTTCAACTTTCTTGGCGATGCGCTGAAAAAACGTGTTGAACCTATCTGTGAAGAGCTTGACGGCGATTTTATCTTCCAGTGTGATGTAAGCAGCGATGACGAAATTGCTGAAGCAGTAAAATTAGTTGAAGAAAAATGGGGTGGCGTGGATATTATTGTTCATTCCATCGGCTTTGCTGACCGCAAGGATCTTCAGGGACGTTTTATTGAAACTTCCCGTGACGGATTCAAACTTGCCATGGACATCTCTGCATATTCTTTAACAGCTGTCTGTGGTGCATTTGAGCACCTGCTCACCGACAATGCATCAATTATCACCCTCTCCTATTACGGCTCCGAAAAGGTTATTACTAACTATAACGTAATGGGCGTTGCTAAAGCAGCTCTTGAAGCCAGCGTACGCTACCTTGCTGTTGATCTTGGCGAAAAGAATGTTCGCATCAATGCTATTAGCGCAGGTCCAATTAAAACTTTGGCTGCTTCAGGCATTTCCGGATTCCGCAAAATCCTTAACTACATTGAAGACAATGCTCCGCAACAGCGAAATGTAACTACAGAAGATGTAGGACGTTCAGCGCTGTACCTTGCTTCAGACCTTTCATCCGGCGTTACCGGTGAAGTTCTGCATGTTGATTGCGGTTACCATGTAGTAGGTATCGGCATCAAATAGCGGAGCATCCGAAAGGAGGCTTGCATGCTTGAATACATCATCCCACTTGTGGGATTAGTGATTATAGCGCTCGTCTGTATCAAAGTTGTCCCCAAAGGGCATAAGCCTAGCGGGTGAGGCATTAGCTTTGACGGACGGGGAGGCTCCTCGTCAGGATGCGCATGCAGTTCTGCTAAAAAGAAAAAGTACAACTGCAAATAGCTGACAAAAGGGTGGTGTAGTGCCACCCTTTTTTATTTGCGTTCCACTTCACTCTGTTCTACGTATATCAGTAGTGCAGGGTATCTCTACCACTTGCTGGTATCGATTATTCACCAGCCCCTCGCCTCTGCACTTTAGCATACCGGCATACTTGCGTAATATTTTATACCCATTGGAGACATTGAAATGGAAAATATTTTTTCTATTGTGATGCTCATTTTCGTTGTCTTTTTTCTGGCGAAAATGATTCGTAACGGCGGCGGTTGATGTCCGAATCATCATCGAGGAGGCTCCTCGATTTCTAAAGACGATCAGCACACGAAGAAATAGCAGCATCAGGCTGGACGGTATTTCCACGCAAACAAATTTCAATCCCCCAGCCTCGCACAACACACCATACTATTTCTATTCACGTATGGAACTAAGCAAAAAAAGAGCACACACTACAATTGGCGGTATATTTACCGCCTTTTTTTATTTTTTTTGCTTTTTCCCTTGCCAAGCAGTATCCTGTTTGCTAGTTATCCACCTCGACGCGGAGAGGTGTCCGAGCCCGGCCGAAGGAGCACGATTGGAAATCGTGTGTACTAGCAAAACTGGTACCGAGAGTTCGAATCTCTCCCTCTCCGCCAGTCAAAAAGTTACCCTAATTGAGTAGGGAGTCGGACGGCATTTACGCTGTCAACCCGGTCAGGTTCGAGAGAAAGCAGCCGTAGCAGTTGTAGGTGGGTGTCCGACTCCCAGAAGGCGCAAGCAGTCATGTTTGTGCCTTCTTTTTCGCATCGCGGAGAGGTGTCCGAGCCCGGCCGAAGGAGCACGATTGGAAATCGTGTGTACTAGCAAAACTGGTACCGAGAGTTCGAATCTCTCCCTCTCCGCCACATGACGTTAAAAGACGTATACCACATGGTATACGTCTTTTTTTATGTCTATTCCTTCACTATTCTTCCTTGTGATAAAACGCTTTCAATTATCTGCTACATTTTCAAACTTTTTGCTTGCATGGAGCGCACACCTTTGGTAGCTACTTTTTCGCACCGCGGAGAGGTGTCCGAGCCCGGCCGAAGGAGCACGATTGGAAATCGTGTGTACTAGCAAAACTGGTACCGAGAGTTCGAATCTCTCCCTCTCCGCCAGCAATAATCATAAACTTCGAAGTCCTGCTTCGAAGTTTTTTTTATATCTTTTTTTCACTCACAACTGCCTCTCCCCCTATCTATACACACTCCCCGTCCCTTCTCCTTTATGGTATTCTCATACAATTGAGAGTTAACCTTTTGCTTGTTTTTCGAATGCCCCTTGAGCCAATACAATTGTCGGGCTATTAGAATGGCACTAAGGAGCATGACATGAACAATTCGCTACGCACCAAGCCACAACAAGAGCGTGCGATCGCCACAATCAACAGCATATTAAAAGCTTCTAAACGCGTTCTTCTCTCCGAAGGGTACGAAAAATTTACGACCAATCGGGTAGCAGCCGAGTCGGGTTTTAACATTGGAACAGTATACCGGTACTTTCCAGACAAAGAAAACATCATCCTCAAACTCTATACAGAGCGACTTGATGAAGCTTACGTTTTTTTCATAAACCATCTGACAGACAAAAGCATTTGGGACAACCGTACGTGGAATACCATTGAAGAATTCTTCGGCTCTATCCTTGCACGCTTTATTGCAAACCACACCGTAGATGACCACTACCTCGCCGTTGAGCTGACAAAAGCCACTGTTTTGAACCAGCATATCCAACACCCAAGCGGCACATACGAAAAACGCGCCCGCGAAGCCATCCGCAAGACGATACAAAAGCGCTTCAAGCTCAAGGCTGACAACCAACAAATTCAATTTCTTCTCTCTCTCGGAATCCATCTCGCCCTCATGGTCAGCATGCAGCCAGAAAAAAAACGTCACTATACCGCTGAGCAAGTAGCAACCACATTCTCCGCAACCATTCGTACATATTTCAAAAGCCCACTGACTAGCTAATAAAAAAACCCGCTACATAATATAGCGGGCTTTTTGCTAACAGTTGCAAATGAGCAATTACAAAAAATCTCTCCAGTCTTCTTCGTGCTTTTCTGCCATAGTTGCCAGCAGCTGCTTGATCGGGGAATACAGCATAGTACAACCAAGTCCGGTAGCAAGCCCGCTGTACGTAATTGCCGGATCAGGATCAATATTGAGCAGATTGAACGCAGTTCCACCAAGACACGCTATACCGATAATTAACGCTACGTACCAAGCAGCTTGCAGCCCTTCTTCGGCACCATTTGCAAGATTAAGCAAAAAGAGACCGTACAACCCAACAGCGAGCAGATAGGCTGCAATGCGAACAAAAGGCGCAAAAGGCCCTGCATACAAAAAAACACACAGCATTGCTGTAAGCACAGAACCAAGCCACAAACCTGACTGGATATTCATGCCAGTCTCTGTATCAAGACGCTTGAGTAAAAAACATAGCAATAAGCCAGAACTGAGTAAGCACCCTGCGACCACAGTCCATTCAACAGGTACAAAAAAACCTGCGCTAGCCATTACTGCTGCAAAAATAGCGAGTCCAGCGCTTACAACATCAAACTCCCCATTACGGACAAACGCACTCATCTCACCAAGCAGCATAGCCCCTGCACATCCGAGAATTCCCCCGAATGCAATGGCGGCAAACACGCTGCCAGCTGCATAAGAAGCGCTGACAAGCAGCAACAGGCAGACGCTCCACATCATCCAGAAAGAGCGACACTGTGCAGAAAAAATCCCGCATACATCGCTCCACTTTTTTCGCATCGACAGTTTCATTCATTACCCTCTTCTTTCCCGTATGGAGGGGGAACTACCATATAACACTTCCGTGTGCTACTCCCTCTTTTCTGCTTCGCAACTGGCACACAATATATAAAAACCATGTCGATATCATCAACCTTTACAACAGTGTTAAAAATGCAATATAGAATACAAATCAACAATACATTTTGCGCTATTTTTCAATTCTAAGCCTCTTTTTGACACACCTGCTTTTCCTCCTCTTATAGAACTCATTATTTTTCAAGATGTTGACTGTTTACACAGCCCACTCTCAGTTGTTTACAATTTTGTAAATAATCACTTTTTGTTTGCATTTGAAAGCAATTTTCTGATAGCAGCGAAGACGAGACTGGAATATTTTTTGCGTTTTAATCTGGAGTACTCAGTGATTCGTTTCGAACAAGTGAATAAGTGGTACGGCAGTGACCACCATGTGCTTAAAGACATAAATCTTGAAATAAAACAAGGCGAAGTAGTTGTAATATGTGGACCTTCCGGTTCCGGCAAATCGACTCTTATTCGCTGCATAAACAGACTTGAACCCATCCAGCAGGGCAAAATCATCGTAGATGATATGGACTTGCACAACCCTCGCCTCGACCTCACTACGCTTCGTGCTGAAATCGGTTTCGTATTCCAGCAATTCAATCTGTACCCGCATATGACAGTTTTGGAAAACATTACACTCGCTCCTACCATGGTACGAAACATGCCGCGTGCTGAAGCAGATAAACTCGGCATGGAACTTCTTAAAAAAGTTAATATTCCTGATAAAGCTGGGGCATACCCAAGCCAACTTTCCGGCGGACAGCAACAGCGCGTTGCCATTGCACGCGGTCTTGCAATGAAGCCCAAAATCATGCTTTTTGACGAGCCTACGTCTGCTCTTGACCCTGAAATGATTAATGAAGTTCTGGATGTAATGAAAGCGCTTGCCCGTGAAGGAATGACTATGGCGTGTGTTACTCACGAAATGGGATTTGCACGAGAAGTGGCAGACAGAGTTATCTTTATGGATGAAGGTGTATTAGTTGAGGAAAATACACCGAATGAATTTTTCAACAATCCACAGCACGACCGAAGCAAAGAGTTTTTAAGCAAAATTTTGTCACATTAAGGTAGACACTGCTCGTAATTTTGCTTTTTTTGTTATTATGGAGGTATGCCGCAATTGCGGTAGAAGTTACTACACTGAAACTGGGAGTTGACAATGCGTATTAGTAGAGTTCTGGCTTTAACTTTAACTCTTGTAATGATGGCGTCCGTTGCTTTTGCAGGTCCTTCTTATGATCGTATCATGAAGGACAAAAAAATCCGTATAGGTGTCATGACCGACTCAATCCCCGGCGCGTTCTTCAATGACAAAGGTGAATGGGTAGGGTTTGATTACGATATCGCATCTGAAGTTGCCAAACGTCTCGGTGTTGATATTGAGCGCGTAAAAGTGAACAACAAAACCCGCATTGCCTTTATCCAGCAGGGTCGTATTGATGCATCTGTTGCGAACATGACACACACTCGTGAGCGCGAAAAGTCTATCGACTTCTCCATCACCTACTTCTTTGATGGTCAGAAAATTCTCTCAAAAACAGGCAAATACCAGTCTCTTGCTGATATGAAAGACAAAAAAATTGCTACAATGCAGGGTACAACTTCCGAAATCAATGTGAAGCGTGCTCTTAAAGCATTAGGCGTTGCCAATCCTGATGCACATGTTATTTCATTCCAGAAAGAATCCGAATGTTTTCAGGCTCTTCAGATGGGTCGTGTAGCCGGTTGGTCAACAGACGCAACCATTCTGCTTGGCTATGCTTCAAAAACTCCGGGCAAATACGAGCTGGTTGGTGAATTCCTTTCTGACGAACCATACGGCATCGGTCTTCCTCACAACGACTCTGCACTGCGTAATTCTGTAAACGCAGCACTTCAAGATATGTGGCGTGACGGTACCTACATGACTATTTACAACAAATGGTACGGTCCGGACACACCTTTTGCTATGCCTATGACCGGTTCAATCGAACTGTGGCCATAATTATTTGATCTATCGATCATTTCCGTACGTCCGGTTCGCGCCGGACGTACGTTTCACCGCTGCCATCCGGCTCCAGCAAAACAATTATTGCTGTATTTCTTGCTAAAGGGTTTGTTATTTCATGCTACGCTATTGGTTGGAAAAACTTTGGGTTCAAAACACAGTACTCGCTGTGCTCGGCATTATCAGTCTCTACTACTGGGGCTGGGTCTTTGATTTCGGGTATGATTTTCAATGGCCGATTCTCTTTACAGTCAATGAAACCTACCAGTTGAATTTTGGTGTTGAAATCCTGAAAGGGTTACAGCTTACTGTTAAAATTACCATCATCAGTTCGCTTATCGGCATAACCCTCGGTACGGCTCTGGGGCTTGCCCGTCTTTCGGACTTCAAGCCACTTAATTGGACAGCCACCTGCATAGTTGAATTTTTCCGCAACACACCACTGCTTGTAATTTTATTCTTTTTCTATTTTGCATTCCCGCAAGCATTGCCGGAAGCAGGAAGAGAACTTCTATTTGAAACCCAATTTGAATTTTGGACCGCCACCGTTGCTGTAGGCATTTACACCAGTGCTTTCATGGCTGAAGTTATCCGTGCCGGTCTTCAGTCTATCCCTAAGGGACTGCTGGAGGCTGCCTACTCCTCCGGGCTGACCTATGTGCAGGTTCTGCGCAAAATCATTCTTCCATTGGCATTCAGGGAAATCATTCCACCTCTTGGCAGTGAATTTCTTAACAACATGAAGAATACCTCTCTTGCCATGATCGTTGGAGTTGCTGACCTTACATGGCAGGCACAGCAAGTCGAAGCCCTTACTTTTAAAGGCTTTGAAGCAACAACAGCAGCTTCCGTACTGTATCTTGCTTTTTCTCTCGTCATTGCTTTCATCATCAACGGGGTAGATGGGCATATTCGCTCTTCCAGCAACGGAAAACGGAGTCTGCCTGTTATTTTTATAGACATTATTCTCATTCCCATATCGATAATTACTAAAATTTTCTTCAGCCCTGTTGCCCGTCATCTTCGACAGCAACGCCGTAAAAAGGTACATACAGGCGTAAAAGTTAATACAAGCCAGCTTATTCTCAAAAAGCTTTACATTGTCCTTGTACTCATAAGTAAAGGGGCATTTCTCGCTATCCTTGCTGGGCTGCTGTATTCGCTTGCCAAAGGATTCTATAATTTTGACTGGTCTGTCATTTTTAGGGAACTTCCTACAATGCTTGTCTGGCAATTCCCGAATGCAACGGGGGATGATCTCTTTATGGGACTGGGCGGTTTTGCGCTATCCTTTATTATTGCCAGTGTCGCTATTGTTGCCAGCTTTTTCATTGGGCTGATAGTAGGACTCGGTCGAAGCTCAAAAAACCGCATATTCCGTATTCCGAGCCTGCTCTATATCGAACTGATTCGCGGCAACCCGCTTATCATTGTTATCTACTGGGTGTATTTCCTTATCCCTGTGTTGTTCGATAGCTTTATCAACACAGTCTGGTCAGCCTCCATTGCGCTTACACTCTTTACTGCTGCGTACCTTGCAGAAATTGTGCGAGGAGGAATCCAGAATATTCCTGCGGGACAGGTTGAAGCAGCCTTTTCTTCCGGTCTTTCGTACTGGCAGACTATGCGCAAAATTATTCTACCGCAGGCGCTTAAACAGATGATTCCACCTATTGTTGGATTGTTCATTGCCATCTTCAAAGACACCTCCCTTGTGACTGTCCTTGGAGTTATGGAACTCACCTCTGTTACTAAAGCGCTGGATAACCGCCTGATGATTGCTTCGATGGAGTTATGGACGACTGCTGCGGTTCTCTACTTTGTTCCATGTCTGCTTATGTCAAAATATGCAAAACACCTTGAAATGAAACTTTCACCGGAACAGACAAACCTAAAAATGTAATACCAATCACCCGATAACGCGCAAAGCGCCTTGCAACATTATTGCAAGGCGCTTTTTTTGTGTGAGTATACACAGCCGCACAGAGCATTTGGCTAACGATTTTGCAGTTAGCCTCATTCATTCTTTGATTAGTTTACCTACTCTGCCCATTTTTCTCTTCTTTCATTTGCCCTCATCTGTACTCATGGCACAATACACATTCAAATATGTATTTGTTTTACAGGCAGGTAACCAATGAAATTTCTTTCTATTTTTGGCATCACGAGCAAAAGCAGCAACTACACAACCACTACGCTGGACAAAGTGATGGAAGTTGACACTTCCGACGGCGTTCTGTCGCCCTGCCCTGTTTCCCCCAATTGTGTTTGCAGTAAACTTCCACCTGATGACAGCCATTATGTAGAGCCACTTGTTCCCACTGCAAGCACGCTGGCTATCTTTCCTTTGCTTGTCGACTACGTTCAACAACTTCCCGGTGCACAGCTGGAAGAAAAAGCCAGCCATTATGTCCGAGTAAGCATCCGCTCCATGCTTATGGGGTTAACATACGACCTTGAACTCTTTTTTGCCGGAAGCAAAATTCACGTACGTTCTGCATCACGCGCAGGCTGGTACGACTTTGGTGTCAATCGGCGAAGAGTTGAAAACATTCGTCGCTATATGGAAGATGAACTTGAAGGGTGATCTATAACTATTTTTTACGCAAGTAGGACACGGCATGGATAAAAGCGCCTTGGACATTCTCTCTCAGTATCTGCCTTCATTTCCTCGTAAGCATGCAGGAAAAATTATTACAGATACCACTGAATTCATGTCTATTGATTATGGCGACGTCATGTTCCTTGATAACAAGCACTATCTAGTTACAAAAAATTTATCAGAACGAAGATTCGGACTGGAAGACCCGAAATACTGGGTCAAACGATGCAGGGAACTGGAAACAGGTAACCAGCAAATTATTAAACTAGAATTTTATGAAAAATTCGATGTCACCATCGGCTCCATTCAGTCCAGTTGCTATCGAAGCCCGCGCAAAGAATCGAGAATTTTACAGCTTATCAACAATGACATGCGATTTATGCAAGGGAGAACCGTATTAGATACAAAAGGGAATTGCGTCCGCATCCTCGATATCATCTACGGGACAGAGCTTGATGTGGTTCTCGACCGTCTTCAAATTTCGCACGAGGAATATTTTCATACAGTATTTCCGGATTTTTTTGCCAAGTACATTGGAGCAGTAAAAGCCATAGAACATCTTCATACCAATCAAGAACAGCATGGGGATATTCGACGCGATCACCTTCTTGTTGAATCAGAAACAAAAAGCTGGCGCTGGATAGATTTCGACTACACCTTCGGCTTGCGGGAAAACCCGTATGCTCTCGATATCTTCGGTCTGGGCAGTATATTACTGCTACTTGTAGGGCAACGTGAGATTACGGCTCAACAACTTGCCGCAGCAAACACTCAAACCACTACTTCCGGCAACATCGAAAAAGAAGATATGGCGCTTGCTATGCCGTACCGCCTAGCAAATATCCAAAAAAAATACCCATATATCCCTGATGCATTAAACAATGTCTGCATGCATTTTTCAGCTAAAAATAGTGTATTTTATTCATCAGTTACGGATTTTGTTACTGCACTGCTTACATGTTTTCACAAGCTCCCCGTATTTACGGCAGCCCGTGGGAGGTATCCTGAAGTATGAACATCTACAATATTCTTGTGGCTTTTGATTCTTCCAAGCCTTCTTTTGAAGCTGTGGAATACACATCTAGAATGATTCGCTCCATTCCAGACGTGCTTGTGACACTGCTTTTTATTGAACGGCTTCCGGACAAAGACTTATTTGAAACAGATGCATCATGGCGCGCAGAATGTCTGGAGCTGACCACAGATTACAAGCGTACACTGAATAAAGCTCGCGAACTGTTTGTTCGAAACGAAATTCACGAAGGGTCAGTTAATCAGGAATACATAATCAGTTGCAGTTCGCCGTTTGAAGACGCCAAAGTCTGCACAACAGGTGAATCCATCGCGCAGGATATTCTTGCAATACAAAAAGAAGGGAACCACGGAACCGTTGTTGTCGGTCATCGCGGCATAAGCAAAGAAGAAGAATTTCTTTTTGGAAGTGTCTCCTCAGATTTACTCCGCCAATTCTCTGGCTGCGCACTCTGGGTAGTAAACTCTTCAGAAAATTAATACCAATCTGTCTGACCCTGATGCATTTGAGCGTTCAAAACGCATCAGGGTCTATCCCTACCCGCCACATTGTACAACTGGTACGAATAGACCCCAGTCTAATTCTTATTCAAAAGATATTGTTACCGCAGAAGAAGCACGCTGCGCTTTCTCTTTTGCCTTTTCAATATCATCATCAAGTGCCAGCGCTACACCGAGACGACGACGCCCCTGCACCTCTGCTTTACCAAAAAGAAGCAGTTGAGTTTCCGGCTCACTCAATGCTGCATCCAAGCCAGAGAATGTAGCACCGATGCCGTTGCCTTCCGCCAGTACAACACTTGATGCAGCAGCGCCGCGCTGCACAATCTCTGGAATAGGAAGCCCCAGAATAGCGCGTGCATGAAGCGCAAATTCACTCAAATTCTGAGAAATTACAGTCACAAGTCCGGTATCATGTGGGCGTGGTGAAACTTCACTGAAAATCACGTCATCACCTTTGATGAACAGCTCCACACCAAAAATACCAAATCCACCTAACGCGTCGGTCACAGTGCGGGCGATATCCCGTGCACGTTCCAAAGCGATGGCGGACATAGGCTGCGGCTGCCACGACATTCTGTAGTCTCCGTCCTCCTGATAGTGCCCTATCGGTTCGCAAAAACTTGTGCCGCCAACGTGGCGAGCTGTCAGCAATGTAATTTCATAATCAAATTCTACAAACCCTTCGACAATAACTCGTCCGCCGCCAGTGCGACCGCCTTCCTGTGAGTATCTCCATGCGGATGCAATATCAGCTTCTGTTTTGACTGTGCTCTGCCCTTTTCCAGAAGAACTCATGACCGGCTTAACAACACACGGCATGCCCACAGCTTCTACAGCTGCACAGTATTCTTCTTCTGTATCAGCAAAACGGTACGGAGATGTCGGTACGGAAAGCTCTTCAGCAGCGAGCCTGCGAATACCTTCACGGTTCATGGTAAGCCATGTTGCTTTCGCAGTAGGAACAACGGTTACGCCCTCTTTTTCAAGCTCAAGCAGCGTATCGGTTGCAATTGCTTCAATCTCAGGAACAATCAAGTCAGGCTGTTCTTTGTTCACTACATCCCGCAATGCGTCACCATCAAGCATATTGATAGTGTAAGAGCGATGAGCAATTTGCATGGCGGGTGCGTTCTCGTAACGATCAACGGCAATAACTTCTGCACCGAGGCGCATTGCCTCAATAGCTACTTCTTTGCCAAGCTCACCCGAGCCGAGTAACAAAATTTTTGTTGCAGAATGCGTTAAAGGGGTTCCAAGAAATGCCATGTCTTGCTCCTGTCATATGTTGGATCACTGTGACTGTGGTAAAAACGCACGATGCGCCTTTTCTGCGGGGATTTGTCATACTTTTCCCCCTGCTGCAAGGGGGTGTCTAAAGTTGTCTCATCACGTAATCGAATTGTATCACATAAAAAAAGGAATAATGATGCAGCAACGCATTCATTATTCCTTTTCCATTTATAACTGCTTAGACAGCAAGTTCATTTTCTAGTTGCGGATACACAGAAACTCTATTCTTACCACCATGTTTTGAATTGTACATGGCAGCGTCAGCACATTTCATTAAATCGTCAGGCCCAGTAACAGCCTTATTCCATCCCGCAATGCCGATGCTTGACTTTATGTACACTTTGCTGCCGCATTCAAGCGTAACGGGTGTTTCAAACGCCTGTAAAATGCCGAAGGCTATTTCTGCCGCCTTGTCACGCTCAGCAAGTCCTTCGAGCAAAATGACATACTCATCACCGCCAATGCGAGCAACAGTATCCGTCAGCCGAACTTTTTTACGTAACACCGATGCAACATGTCGTAGCACAATGTTACCGGCTTCGTGGCCATACCTGTCATTCACGAATTTAAAATCATCTAAATCAATATACATTATGAAGAAACGGACATCACCCATTTCGGCTTTCTTACACGCTTGTTCAAGCTTGGAAAACAAGTGTGGTAAATTCGAAAGTCCCGTTAGCCAATCATGATGTGCTCGCACCTCCAACTCTTCCCTATGCTCTTGGCTTTGCTGTATGGAATGCATGGTAAACCACAATGTTATGGCTGTTATCAAAGATAACACAACCCAAGTCCAGACACAGTTACGAAAAATAGAGTTTTCCATTGCAGCCAGCTTTTCATTACTCACATGCTGCATCACTATCCACTGATAGGGACTAACCTCTACATTCGCAGCCAACCGCTGGGTACTATCTGCATGAGAATTGACGGCAAAAGAGGGAGATACTGTTGTCCATGTAAACAAACCATCCCCGTTACGAACCTGACCGGATGCCCCCTTTTCTGTCAATTTCCAGATAACGGGATATTTTTTAGCAAAGGTTTGTTCTTTCATTGAAGGATCATCGTTTACGAACATGAATGCCCAGCATGCCTCTTTATTATCAGACGCAAGCCAATATCCTTCATCGTTAAGCAACATTGCATTACTCAATGAATCAGAAGCGATATCGCGAAAATGCTCCAACATTTGGGAAGCATAAAAATTGAGAATGACAACTCCCAAGCGCTCACCATACGAGTTGATAACTGGAGTCCCGAACCGAATAACCGGCACATGTGGCACTTCAATTTTCTGATTCTCAATATTTAAATCAAGTGGCGATACATAGACTTCGCCAGCGCGAAGCCGTAATGAGGATTGCACATAGGCACGATGAATTTTGGACTGCAATTTATCATGCGGAACAACATGTAACTGTCCTTTATTTCTATTAATACGAACTATTTCAACGCCGTCAGCGTCAAGAAGCCGTACTTGTCCGTACCCACGCTTATTCTTGGCAAACGTATACAAAATACGTTGCGAAAGGCTGTCGCTCAACAACCGGTTAGCCAATTCATATGAAATGACATCTGCTAAAATTTTAATATCGGCAAATGGCACATTGAAGTCTTCCATCAAACTGGATTTTCGTATGCTCACTGCCCTGTGTTGATCTACCCGCACCAACTGTTCTTTATGGGTCACTTTATCTTGGTATATTGCTGTCAAAAAAAGAAAAATCAAATAACAACATACCCCAAGTATCAGGAAAAACGGTTTAAGCAACCGAGCTTTCAACCTCCATCCCATACTACCCCCGAAATAACGATAAAAATATCATCAGCCTACGCATACAATACCCCCGTAAAATGCGTAGAACACCTAAATGACATAAACACCTGTAACTTTGTAGATTTTTAACACTGTTCCTTATTTGTAAAGTATTTTGATTAGATTACAGTACAGGTAAGCACAATTTGATAACAAAGTAAAATACAATGCAAAAAATACAAAAGAGCTGATTTGCAATGCAAACCAGCTCTTCCACTACTATTAAACATGCTCTTTTATAAAAACCAAAGTAAAAAATCGTTTTTAGAAAAATCTGCAACCAAAAAGAAGAGTGCAAAGAAAAGCTGCATAGCAATAACAAGGCAATATAAAACGACTTCTTCTGAACGTTTTATAGTTTCAATAAAATGAGATTCTCCATCAGCAATATCCCTTATTGCCCAGAACAAGAACATAACACCGACGCCCCACTGCCAATTCAAAATTATACAAATTAACGCAAACACCAGTGCACTTATTGTACGCCACCTCTTTGCAAACATGTTCTGCTCCATTTTCTTCCTGCCGACACCCGCAGGGCTATTGCACAGTTACAGATAATGGAACCATAGTACCCTTCCACACAACTTTCCGGCAACAATATTTCCTATTTTTCCCTTACAGTAAGCATAGTTATACTGCAACTAATGCCACCAATCCTGCTTTGTGCCGCAACATTCCTTTTCTAAAGCAAACTTGTTGACAAGCCCTAACCTTATCGATAATAGGAATATATATTAATAAGAAAACACAGCAGGAGTTCTCATGGAAGCTAAAGTTCTTGAAGCAATGAAAAATGCAGGCAAACCAGTCCGCCCAGGTGAAGTAGCAGAAGTATTAGGTGTTGATAGCAAAGAAGTATCTAAAGCTATCAAAAAGCTTAAAGAAGCAGGCGAGATTCATTCTCCAAAACGCTGTTACTACGCGCCTACAGAATAAATCACCGCTTATTGGTGCAACGGCAAACATCCTTCACCTCTGTTATCCATCTGCACGCAATAAAAGCAAAAAAACAGCCTGTATCTTGCTGATACAGGCTGTTTTTTACATCTTATGTGCTAATCTTCATCAAGTCGGCAATGGGAAGGTAAATCCACATCATACTCACGGATGAGCTTGGAATGTTCCCGTAAAATTGCATAGGTAGATGACTTTCGGAATGAACTGTTGCGATTAGTTCTAAACAGCAGGTTCAAATCCCATATGGTGTCTACATCATTCCAGTCAGGCAGACGAATCAGCTCAAGGTCTGCTGCCATTATCTTAGCAATCGTCGCTCTATACACATCACGGGTAGACCACGGGATGTCGTCAAAAACTTCTGGAATAAATGTATCTTTTCGGAAACCAATCAAATAGTAGCCGCCATCATAGGAAGGTCCTACGGCTGCGTCCTGCATATCGAGATCTAAAAATGCCTTCGTAATCAACTCAGGCGGGAAGTCTGGAATATCACTGCCAACGATGATTACCCGCTGGAAGCCTTCGTCAAATGCAGACTGCATGGCATGCTTCATGCGCTCGCCAAGGTCTTCGCCTTGTTGCTCCCGATATGTATACTGAGAGCCGAGCCAGCTTTTAAACTCTTTTTCAGGATCATCCGTCCCGCACGGCGCATAGCAGATGCGGAGCTGCGACTCTACCTTTTCGAAACCTTTAAGCATATCCTGTACAAAATGACGGTACAATGAGGTAGCAACATCTTCACCAATAACTTTGGCAAGTCGTGTCTTTACATTGCCGAGACTCGGATACTTAATGAAAAAAAGAATACATGTGTCGGTCATTAAAGCTACCCCTTCATGGCGCGATACCAATGCGAAAGTGTTTGAGCAGAAACGCCTGCCCCGTATAATAAACGCAACAGCACGTTGCGTAACGTACACCTATACATACCTTCCGTCTCCCATCTGCGTGCAGATGTAGAAACCGGAGCATCTATTATTGCTAGAGACTCGCCACGCTGGCGAATCCGGCGCATTATTTCCACGTCTTCCATAAGTGGAACTGGTGCATATCCTGAAAGCTCTTCAAAATATGTCCGTAAAAAGAACTGAGCCTGATCGCCGTACGGTGTACGTGTCAGTCTGTTCCGCCAGTTTCCCAATGCGCTTACAAGATATAGAAACCAGTTGTCACTGGCAATGGACAGGCTAAATGCCCCTGCCTTTGCACCACTGCTGGTATTACCAGCCATATGCAACGCTTGATACATATAGTCAAATGCGCCGACAGGAAGCACCGTATCTGCATGTAAAAATAGCAAAACATCGCCTTTAGCACGGGCAGCACCGGCGTTCATTTGAACGGCACGCCCTTGGGGGGCAGCAACGCAGATAACATTATCGTACTCCACTGCTGCTATCGTACTTGCTGTAGGATCACCATCTGCCACAATAATTTCAACAGACAGTAAAGACTCCGCCTCTGCCGCACGCTCAAAAACATGCGCTATACGTTCATTAATGCCAGCAGATTCATACCATACTGGTATAATTACACTTACAGAATACGATTCCATATCCCCTCAAAAACAATACATGTATAAACATACTACATGCACGGCACTGTGCCCGCAAGCCGTGCTTTGCAATACTACTAGATGAAGGCGCTATTTTTTATTCTGCTTGTATGCATGCGTTGCCAATCGACCAAGCTCTTTAAGGCGTCGATCAACAAGATCAAACAAGGAATTAGGCGTAAAGCTTCCGTCTTTGCGTCTGGAGCCGCATTTCATTCCAGTTAACAACTCAAGCGCTTCTTCGATGTGCGTCACAGGGTAAATATTGAAAAGCCCTTCGTCTACTTTGTCGGCAATCTCACGCTTAAGCATCAGCTGATCGACGTTATCTTTCGGCAGAATAACCCCTTGCTGTCCAGTAAGCCCGCGGCGAGAGCAGATATCAAAGTACCCTTCGATTTTTCGTGTCACACCACCAACAGCGAGAATTTCTCCGCTTTGAGATACAGCACCAGTGAAAGCATATGACTGTGACAGCGGAACTTCTGCAAGCGCAGAAAGCAATGCAGCAAGCTCTGCACCGGATGCAGAATCACCTTCAACGCCTGCATAGCCTTGCTCAAAATATAAAGAGCCGGTTAATACCAGAGGTTTATTATGAGCAAACATACCGATGAGATAACTTTTAAGAATCATCATCGCCTTGGTATGAATCGGACCGCTCAGCTCTGCATCACGTTCAAGGTCAATAACTCCGCCATGCCCCACACCTACGGTTGAGGCAATCTGATGCGGCAACCCGAACTCAAAATCCCCGTACATCGATACAGAAAGACCATTTACGCGACCAATTTTCTCACCCTGCGTAGTGACTTTAATCAAGTCTCGGTCATACTCTTCAAAGAATAACTCTTCGTACAAATTATTCCGATAATGCCGTGTAATGAGCGTCTTATGCACTGTCGCACCATCAACAGATTCTTTCTTATCCATAGATGCCAAAGCCGAGGCTTCGATCATGATTTCTCGAAGCAAAGGAAACTTGAGAGAAAGACGAGTCTGGTCTTCCACAATGCGGGAGCCGTAATCAATAACTTCTGCCATCGCATCCTTTGTAAACGGCAATAAGTCGCAGTCATCAATAATACCTGCCATACGATGCAGATAGACGGCATAGCCTTCATCACCGCGTGGCATAGCATCATTCAGGTGCGCTTTTATTTTGAACAGCTTTGGAAAGCGGTCATCCGAAGCAAGCAACTGCTCATAAAAATCTTCAGCACCGATAAGAATCACTTTCAGATCAAGCAAAAGTGGTTCAGGCTCGATACCTTTGGTTTTTGTTGTCTCCTGCCCTTCCTCACTGTCTTCAATGCGCACCAAACCAGAGCGCAGGGCGCGCATAAGCCCTTCCCATGAACCGTTTTGTGATAAAACATCTTCGATATGCAGGAGCAAAAAACCGCCGTTTGCCTGATGCAAGGAACCGGACTTAATCAAAGAAAAGTCCGTAATTAAAGCACCCATCTCTGCTTCACGCTCAATGCAACCCAGCAGATTTGCAATCGTCGGGTGGTCATCCAGAATGATTGGCGCACCCTTTGTTTCGGAGTGATCCACAAACACATTTATATCATATGGTGCAGTTGCATCTTCAGGATGCTGTTGCTGCAAGGCTTCCGGTAGCGAAAGCGGAACACCGGCAGGTTCCTTCGGCAACAGCGCCTCAACATGCTCTAAAATATCTTCACGGGCTGCTTTGAAATACTCACTCAGCCTTTCGCTGTGACAGCACTCTTCGTATTCTTTGACAACTGGCTGCAACAGTTCGTCCAGTACTTCAGTCGTCAGCTCTTTATCTAAATTCTTCTCTTTTGTTCGAAGGCTCTGCTCTGCATTATTCATATTACGCAGCAACGTATTGAGCGCCTGCAAAAGCTTATCACCCTTCGCTTTTAAACTTTTCTTTAACTCTTCATCAATCCGTTCAAATTCTTCTTCTGAAAGACGCTTGCCATCAATCAGAGGATACAAGGTAATGCTACCCTGCTCATCCAAATCCATGTGGAAGCCTTCTTTTCCGGCAATAGAATCCATTTCTTTGAACAGCGCATCGCGTTCTTCAGTAAATTGATCCATAATGATGGTGCGTTTCTTCAGGTAACTGTCACCCTCAAAGCGCTTCGGCAACTCTTTACGGATGTTGGATATAGCCTGAGAAAAATCCTGTTTAAGCGCACGTCCTTTCCCTGCTGGAACAGTAAGCAGAATAGGCGCATCCGGATCTTCAAAATTATTCACGTACAGCATATCTGGTGGAACCGGCAGCGCTTTTGCCCGTTCTTTCAAATACTCCTGCAACATATAATTTCGACCCAAATTGGCACTACCTGCTAAAAAAATATTATAACCGTTGTCTTTAATATGCAGGGCAAGCTCAAGCGCCTGCATTGCCCGTGGCTGAGGGGCATGAACACAGGTAGCATCCAGTTTTATATCAGAGCTGCTTTTGTAGGGAATATGGGACAGCGCAAGCTTAGCGCGCAGTTTTTTGGCAGGAAGAGGCCGAATCTTGCTCATGGTGCTCCAGTTAATATCTGTAACTGATTGATGTAGTATAAATAACAAGCCGATACTGAGGCATAGCACGTCTCGCCTAAAATGTCGCGTGCAGTACCAATTGTAAACATACCTGTTTGATTTTCGAATGTCACTACAACGAGTTTCTAAAAGTTCTTTTGCATAGCAATATCCGCGCTATCTGTAGATGCAAACAGTATGAAAACTATGCCGGAATTATACGCAAAACAACCACACAAAAGAAAGACCCAGACACGCAATGCGCATCTGGGTCATCATTTCTATAAGCTACCTGTTTACGAGCGATGCATCATTACAGAACATACCTTCTGTGAGCAGCACAATCGGCAAACAGGAGTGAATAATGCCGGAAGTAGTCCCGACACATTCAAATCTTAGCGCATAGTTTCTTCAGCAGCTTCTACAACATGTTCTACGGTGAAACCGAAGTGTTTGAAGAGTTCGCCAGCTGGTGCAGATTCGCCAAAGCTGGTCATGCCGATTACACGACCTGCCAGTCCAACATATTTGTACCAGAAGTCTGCTGCAGCTGCTTCAACAGCAACACGAGCAGTAACGGAAGAAGGAAGTACGCTTTCTTTGTATTCTGCATCCTGTGCATCAAATACGTTCGTACAAGGCATGGATACAACGCGAACCTTACGACCTGCGGTTGTAAGACGATCATATGCTTCTGCAACAAGACCAACTTCAGAACCGGAAGCGATAAGGATACACTCAGGAGTGCCTTCACAATCGCGCAGAATGTAACCACCACGTTTGATATTGGAAAGTGCTTCTTCAGTACGTTCCATGAATGGCAGAGTCTGACGGGACATGGAGAAACATGAAGGAGCGTTCTTGGTTTCGATACCGGACTTCCACGCTTCGAGGGATTCGACAGTATCGCAAGGACGCCATACGTGGCAGTTAGGGATCAAACGCAGACCAGCAAGATGTTCTACAGGCTGGTGAGTTGGGCCATCTTCGCCAAGACCGATGGAATCGTGAGTCAGTACCCAAAGAGTACGGATGCCCATAAGCGCGGAAAGACGGATAGCGTTTTTAGCATAATCAGAGAATACGAGGAAGGTGCCAGCGTAAGGAATGATACCGCCATGCAGTGCCATACCGTTCATCATAGCGCCCATACCGAATTCACGAACACCGTAGGACATGTAGTTGCCGTTCCACTGTTCTTTGCAGAGCAGCTCGTACTGTGCCCATTTAGTACCTACAGAACCTGTAAGGTCTGCGGAACCACCAAGCAGTTCCGGCATTGCAGGACCAAACGCATTAAGAGCAACCGGAGAATCTTTACGTGTTGCAGCAGATTTAGCAGCAGTATTAGCTGCATCAATTGCATTCTGTGCAAGATCTTCAAAAGATTCTGGAAGATCGCCAGCCATACGGCGAATAAATTCTTTAGAAAGTTCAGGATGTGCTATCTGGTAGCTTGCAAACATGCCGTCCCATTCTTTTTCTGCAGCTGCACCACGCTCGCGCGCGTCCCATGCTTCAGCAACATCAGCAGGGATTTCGAATGCAGGATGATCCCAACCGATTTCTTTACGGGTAGCTGCAATTTCTTCATCACCAAGTGGTGCACCGTGAGTAGCAGAAGTACCCTGCTTGTGTGGAGCACCGAAGCCGATGATGGTACGGCAGCAGATGAGAGAAGGCTTCTCGGTTTCTGCTTTAGCTTCTTCAACAGCTTTTTTGATTGCTTCGGGATTATGACCGTCCACATCACGGATTACATGCCAGCCATACGCTTCGTAACGTGCTGCGGTATCTTCGTCGAACCAGTGGTCAACTTTACCGTCGATGGAAATACCGTTGTCATCCCAGAATGCGATAAGTTTGCCGAGACCTAATGTGCCAGCAAAAGAACATGCTTCGTGGGAAATACCTTCCATCAAACAGCCATCACCCATGAATACGTAGGTGAAGTGGTCAACAACATCAAAACCGTCACGGTTAAAGTGAGCAGCAAGCGCTTTTTCAGCAACTGCCATACCTACCGCTGTAGCGATGCCCTGACCAAGAGGACCAGTTGTAAGCTCAACCCCCGGAGTCATACCGTATTCTGGGTGACCCGGAGTTTTTGAACCCATCTGACGGAAATTTTTAATCTCTTCGATGCTCAGGTCGTAACCGGAGAGGTGCAGCAAAGAGTAAATGAGCATAGAAGCGTGTCCGTTAGAGAGTACAAAACGGTCACGGTTAGCCCATGCAGGGTTGCTCGGGTTATGCTTAAGAAAATCGTTCCAGAGAACTTCAGCAATATCTGCCATACCCATTGGCGCGCCCGGGTGGCCAGAATTTGCTTTCTGCACAGCGTCCATGCTTAAAGCGCGGACTGCGTTGGCGAGGTCTTTACGAGAAGGCATCGTTTCCTCCTAAAAGAATGATGCTATAAAATTTTTTCCAGCTGGTTGCTGTGGCAGTCGATAGACATTAATTGCCGACATGACAACCGTTGATAACAATTTTCAAAAACGCTGCTATGCTTTGCTGGCGATTTCTTCAAATGTTTTCAAGCGTTCCGCGTACGGAGGAAAACCAAAAAATGCAGAACCGGACACCAGTACATCTGCACCGTTGCGTACCAATTCCGCAGTATTATCAGGATCAACCCCACCATCAACCTGAATGAGAGTTGAAAGACCACGTTCTTTAATCATTGCAGAAAGTTCTGCAACTTTGCGCATGCTGAACGGAATAAACTTCTGTCCACCGAATCCAGGGTTAACACTCATAATGAGTACCATATCCAGCTCATCAAGGACATAATCAAGAACAGAAAGCGGTGTGTGCGGGTTAAGTGCTACACCTGCTTTAGCGCCCTTGCGTTTAATTTCAGCAATGGTGCGTTCAATGTGATTGGTTGATTCGGCATGAATAACAACCATATCAGCACCTGCGTCCACAAAGTCGTCTACGTAACGCTCTGGCTGCTGAACCATTAAATGAACATCAAAAAAGAGATTACTCTCTTTGCGGAGACGCTTGATAATAGGTGCTCCAAGAGTAATATTAGGTACAAACATGCCGTCCATGACATCCCAGTGTACCCATTTAAGTCCTGCCTGTTCGAGTGCCTGCAATTCTTCAGCAAGTCTGCCGAAGTCAGAAGACAATAACGAAGGTGAAAGGATCATAGTTTCTTCTCTGTGGCTTTCGCCGGTTATGGTGCTGTGCTGGCGTGCTCGCCCCCTACGGGCAAATCACACAAAAATACGGGCACATCAGCGACGACCCGTTATAAGCATATCACGAAGCGATGTGAGTTCGGTTATAATCTCCTCAACATCAATAGCGGCAGAATCCTCTTTTCTATGCAAAGTGTTCTCACCGCTCCCCGCGCAAAAAGCTTCTATCTCCGGCCCGGGTTGATCCGGACCGGTGATAGAGCCATATATATCTTCATATTGACCAAGCACCTTTCGGGCGCCTTCAATAGTCAATCCGCGTTCGTAAAGCAAATGTCGTATCGTCCGCAGCAAAAGTACATTCTGCTCCGAGTACATGCGCTGCCCTTTACGGGTGCGTATGGGGATAAGCTGTTTGAATTCTGTTTCCCAAAACCGCAACACATACGGTTTCAAGTTAAGCAGGGTAGCAGCCTCTCCAATACGATATATCTTTGCTTTCATACATCTCCCTGCAATGCCTTGTGTGCTTAGATGCGAACAGGCAATGCGTTTTCGAGAGAGTAAACCACCTTTTTACGTTCTTTGTCCACATCCTTGTCTTTCAACGTCTTAGAACTATGACGGAAGGTAAGACGGAAGGTCAAATTGCGTGTAGGCTCAGCATCTTCAGATGCTTCCGGTACGAACTCGTCGATCAGTTCCATTTTCTCAAGAAGCGGCAACTTGGTTGCAGCAACCTGATCGAAGATAGCCTGAACATTTAATGTAATTGGAGCGATTACAGTGATGTCGTTCCAAGCAGACTGGTGCACAGGAAGGCTTGAGAATTTAACGCATGCAGCAACATACAATTTTCTCAATGCGTCTGTATCGATGTCTGCAAACCAAACATCTTTTTTCGCGTTGTAGGCGTTAGCAATTACAGGATTGATTCTGCCGATAACGCCAACTTTCTGACCGCTCACTTCAACGCTGACTGCCGGAGACATCCATGCATGCTCTTCTACAAGAGTAAAGCTTGGTGTGCCTACATGCAGGTGCGCAAGCAAGTGCTCTACGCAGCCTTTAATGTCAGCATATTCTGCTTCAGAAGCCATACGCGGGTACGCAGAATCATAACGGTCACCGTAGAACAAAATGCTCAAACGACCAGATTCGCGAACTGTAGTGTCACTGGTTTCATCAGCTTCAAAGATATGTGCAAGTTCGAACAAGCGCATACCTGTGTTGCCATGTCCCAAGTTGTGACGAAGGTTCTGCAACAGTCCCGGAGCAAGCTCAGTACGCATCGCGTCCTGCTCTGAAGAGAGCGGGTTCATGATGGTAATGCGATTGTCTTTCGGCAGATTGAACAGATCAAGATCATCGTGACCAACGAAAGAGTAGTTGATCGCTTCATTAAGACCGAGACCGCAGCCCCATGCTTTAATGAGAGACCAGAACTCGTATTCATTACAATCATCATTACGTGCTTCAAGAGTACGCTTAACCTGTGGAAGAACAGGTTCGATGCGGTCCATGCCGTATACGCGCGCTACTTCTTCAATAAAGTCTACTTCACGCTCGTAATCAAGACGGTTGCTAGGCGGAATTACTGTCCAGTTTTCTGTATCTGCACCGGAAATAGTACAGCCGAGTTTCTCAAGAGTAGCTTTGCAGAAAGAATCATCAATTTCTACGCCGAGAAGATCGCGGCAGCGCTGCGGACGGAACTGAAGCTCAGGAGCAACCCAAGGTTTCGGTTCAGCTTTGCAAATGCCTTTACGAACAGTAGCACCTGTAAGATCTGCGAGCATTGCTGCTGCGCGATCCATCGCCTCTGGGCAATTCAGCTGATCTACACCGCGTTCAAAACGGAACGATGCATCAGAAGAAAGAGCAAGGCGGCGTGCAGTACGACGTACGGTTGCTGGATGGAACACAGCAGATTCAAGGAAAATGCGTGTTGAACCGTCATGGATTTCGCTATTAGCGCCACCCATCACACCAGCAAGCGCAACGCTTTTGTTGCCGTCTTTAATCATAAGGTCAGTTGCTTTCAGGGTACGTTCCTGCTCATCAAGAGTAGTGAACTTTTCACCTTCAGCAGCAGTATCCACAACAATCTTTGCACCTTCAAGGCGGTCAAGATCGAATGCATGGAGAGGCTGACCAAAGCTCATCATGATATAGTTGGTTACGTCCACAATATTAGAGATAGGACGCAAGCCCACAGCTACAAGGCGGTAACGCATCCACGCTGGTGACTGCCCGATAGCAGCGCCTTCGAGGATACGACCGTAGTAGCAGTAACATTTATCTGCATCGGCAATTTCGATTGCTACTTCTTCAGAGCAATCTTCGCCGGACTCAACAAGATTGTATTCAGGCACTGTGAGCGGCAGATCAAAAGCCAAAGCAACTTCGCGAGCAATACCAAGAACGCTCAAGGAATCTGCACGGTTTGGAGTGATGGAAATGTCCAGCACTTCCTCATCGAGCTTGAGCGCTTCGACAAGGTTAGAACCCGGTACGAGGTCTTCTGCAAGCTCCATAATTCCATCATGCTCATCTGAAAGTCCAAGCTCACGCTCAGAACAGATCATACCCATGGATGGAATACCGCGAAGTTTGGTCTTTTTAATCTTAGTGCCGTCAGGCATTACAGAGCCAACTTTAACTACAGCAACCTTCAGCCCTTTACGAACGTTCGGTGCACCGCAGACAATGTTTAATGGCTCATCTTCGCCGACATCAACCTTACACACAGAAAGTTTTTCTGCTTCAGGATGTTTTTCACACTCAACAACATGACCGATAACCATCGGCTTAATGCCTTCAAATGGACGAATAACTTCTTCCACTTCAAGACCAAGCATGGTCAGCGCGTCATCAAGTTCCTGAATTGTTCCGGTAAACGGAACAAACTCTTTCAACCAGTTGATACTTAAAAGCATGGTACTATTCTCCCCTGCTAGATGAACTGGTTAAGGAAACGCACATCGTTCTCGAAGAACATGCGGAGGTCGCCGATGCCATATTTGAGCATTGCAACACGTTCCACACCAAGACCGAAGGCAAAGCCGGTGTATTTTTCCGGATCATAGCCAACTTTCTTGAACACTTCTGGATCGACCATACCGCAACCGAGAATTTCTACCCAGCCTGTCTGCTTACAAACACGGCAAGGCTTGCAATCTACCACACCATCACCACCACACATGCAGCAAGAAATATCTACTTCTACGCTAGGCTCTGTGAACGGGAAGAAGCTAGGGCGGAAACGAACTTTTGTTTCCGGTCCAAACACTTCCTGAAGGAAAGCAGTAAGAGTGCCACGAAGCTCAGCAAGGCTAACTTTTTCGCCAACCAGCAGACCTTCAATCTGATGGAACATAGGTGTGTGTGTAAGGTCGGAATCTCGACGGTACACTTTACCCGGAGCGATAATAGCAAGCGGCGGCTTCTGCTTGAGCATAGTACGTGCCTGCATTGGGGATGTGTGTGTACGCAGAAGAATATTATCTGTTACGTACAGGGTATCCTGCATGTCACGCGCTGGATGCTCTGGTGGCAGGTTGAGCGCTTCAAAGTTATAAAAATCGTTTTCAACTTCAGGACCAGTTACAATGTCGTAACCAAGACCTTTAAAGATGTCACAGATTTCTGTCATCACCTTAGTTACAGGGTGTAAAGAACCCTGCCAAGGCATGCGTCCCGGCATAGTAGGGTCAAACTTAGCAAGTTTGTCCGCTTCTTCTGCTGCTTCAAGCTTGGTTTTGCATTCATCAAGAAGACCAGTAAGTTTGTTCTTAACGATGTTTGCAGTTTTACCAACTTCAGGACGCTCTTCTGGAGATAATTCCGGAAGACGTTGCATGATCTGCGCGAGTTTACCCTTACGGCCCAAGAAGGCTACACGCAAATCTTCCACTACGCTTAATGAAAAAGCCTGATCCAGGCCGCTGTTAAGCTCCTGAATCAGGCTTTCTAATTCGTGAATCAGGCTCATACCTGAAAGCGCTTCTTAGCTCAGCTTAGCTTTTGCGATTTCGCAAAGCTGGGCAAAGTGCTCTTTTTCGCGAACTGCAAGGTCAGCAAGGACCTTACGGTTCAGTTCGATGCCAGCCAGGGCCAGGCCGTGCATGAACTTGCTGTAGGAGAGACCGTTCAAACGGGCGCCTGCGTTGATACGCAGAATCCAAAGACGACGGAACTCACGTTTCTTTGTCTTACGGTCACGGTAAGAATATACTAATGCATTTTCTACAGCTTCGCGTGCTGTGCGGTACAGTTTAGAACGACCGCCACGGAAGCCTTTAGCCATCTTCAAATATTTCTTATGACGACGATGAGCCGCCAAGCCTCTCTTGACTCGCATGGATACCCTCCAGGGTCTTTGTCACTCCGTGAGGCGAGAGATGTGCCAACGGAGCGCGAAAAAAAGTTATATACTAAGTTGATACGTCTTATGCGTTTGGAAGCATACGACGAACAGCTTTCTCGTTGCTTTTATCAACAATAGCAGACTGACCGAGGTTCATTTTACGTTTAGCACTTTTCTTAGTCAGAATGTGACGAAGGTTCTGCTTACGACGTTTGAACTTGCCGGTACCAGTCAAAGAAAAACGCTTTGCAGCGCCACGTCTGGTTTTAATTTTTGGCATGTTAATCTCCTTACCATTATTGCTGCACTGCCATTCTACAGCGTAATGACAGCACGCGAGAGAAAACCCCCTGCAATACAGGGAGTTTTCAGAAAAATTCCTCTGAGCAAAGCGCAGAATAACAAGTATGACTACGCGAAACGGGGATATTGCTCCAAATCAATCACAAAATCAAGCCAGAATGCTTATTTTTTCGCAGTCGGTACCAGCAACATGTGCAGGGTACGTCCTTCGGAACGTGGCATCTGGTCCACTTTTGCGATATCTTTGGTATCCTCCATAGCCCGTTCCAGAATTGTAAGACCGCGATCTTTATGAACGATTTCACGCCCACGGAAGAACACAGTAACCTTACAACGGTCACCGGCTTCGAGGAAACGACGAATGTGCTTAAGTTTGGTCTGGTAGTCATGTTCGTCAGTTTTAGGACGAACTTTAATCTCTTTAACCTGAACTACAGCAGCATTTTTCTTTGCTTCCTGTTTCTTCTTTTTCTGCTCGAACTTGTACTTACCATAGTCCATGATCTTGCAGACAGGTGGCTCAGCATTAGCAGCCACCTCAACGAGGTCGAGTCCTTTATCTTTAGCGATGTCGATGGCCTGATTTCTGTTAAGAATACCAAGCTGTTCACCTGTTTCACTAATAACGCGAACCTCACGCGCACGAATCTGTTCGTTGCGCTTTGTCATATCCTGCGGCTCTTGCCGACGATACTTAGGAAAAGCGATAGCTTAACCCTCCGCTTTTAAACGGTTCTTCACAATCAGCTTTAATAAGCTCTGCCACTTCCGAAATGGATTTAAGACCAAGATTTTCGCCCTTACGCATACGTACGTTGACACCTTGTTCTTCAATCTCTTTATCCCCGATAACTAGCATGTACGGGATCTTAGAAACCTGAGCTTCACGAACTTTGAAGCCCAGCTTTTCATTACGAGTATCTGCTTCAATGCGAATACCTTCTTTCAGAAGTTCCGCTTTGACTTTTTCTGCAAATTCGTTGTGTGCATCGGTAACGGTCAATACGCGTGCCTGAACAGGTGCAAGCCAAGTTGGGAAAGCACCTGCGTAGTGTTCTGTAAGAATACCGATAAAACGTTCAACCGAACCAAGGATAACGCGATGAACCATTACAGGACGGTGACGTTCACCATCTTCGCCCACGTACCCTAAGTCAAAGCGTTCTGGCAAGGTAAAATCACACTGAACGGTAGCACATTGCCATTCTCTGTCAAGGCAGTCGCGAAGTTTTACGTCAATCTTCGGCCCGTAAAACGCACCGTCACCTTCATTTATCTCGTAAGGAAGATCAATGGCTTTAAGCGCTTTAATCAGAGAATCTGTTGCCAGTTCCCAATCTGCGTCTTCGCCAATGGATTTTTCAGGACGGGTGGAAAGCTCAAGAGAGTATTCAAAACCGAAAACATTCATAATGTCTTTAACAAAGTTAAGAACACCAACAATCTCTTCCTGAAGCTGGTCAGGACGGCAAATGATGTGAGCATCATCCTGAGTGAACTGACGTACACGCATAAGACCGTGCAAAACGCCGGACTTTTCGTGACGGTGAACCACACCAAGCTCAAAATAACGCATTGGCAGGTCACGGTAGCTGCGCATATGGGACTTATAAATAAGCATATGTGCAACGCAGTTCATCGGTTTTACACCATATGGAACTTCATCAATTTCAGTGAAGTACATATTTTCGCGGTAGTTATCGTAATGACCGGAACGCTCCCAAAGCTCACGCTTGAGGATCTGCGGTGCCTGTACGATATCGTACCCACGTTTTAAGTGCTCTTTGCGTTCAAAATCTTCAAGGATAGTACGTACCAATGCACCTTTTGGATGCCAGTACGCCATACCTACGCCGCCTTCTTCCTGAAAACTGAAAAGGTCAAGTGCGGTACCGAGTTTACGGTGATCGCGTTTTTTTGCTTCTTCAAGATGGTTAAGGTATTTTTTCAGTGCCTTCGGATCTGCAAACGCAGTTCCGTAGATACGGGAAAGCATAGGGTTCTTTTCATCACCGCGCCAGTACGCACCAGCAACAGACATGAGTTTGAACGCCTTAACGTATCCTGTAGTAGGAAGATGAGGTCCGCGACACAGGTCTGCAAATTCACCGTGGCGGTAGATGGAAACTACATCGTCATCAACAGCGTCGATAAGTTCAAGTTTGTAGTTCTCACCCATGTCTGCGAAGATTTTTTTAGCTTCTTCTTTAGAAACAACTTCACAGGTGAAAGGAGCAGCCTCACGGATGATCTTTGTCATTTCTGCTTCAATGGCTTCAAGATCTTCAGTAGTAAACGGACGCTCTACGTCAAAGTCGTAGTAAAAACCGTTTTGAATAGAAGGACCAATAGTAACCTTAGCAGATGGGAACAGACGTTTTACTGCATCAGCCATAATGTGTGCAGTAGAGTGTCTGAGCAAATCCAGACCTTCCGGCGTGTCAGCGTATACAGGCGTAATTTCTTCACAACCTGCTGGAACAGTTGCAGTAATATCAAGCGTCGTTGTACCGCATTTTGCAGCCAACACAGTCTTGAGTTTTTTACCACTGAGTACTTCTCTCAGGGCATCACGGCAGCTTGCATCTGCTGCTACCTCTACAACTTGTCCTTCAATAGACACGTTCACGATGGCATCTCCTGAAACTTTTCGAGTATATAAAAAAAAAGGGAGGCTTCCGCCTCCCTACAATCCGTCAGTGTTGGTAGGCACGAGCAGTATCGAACTGCTGACCCCTACCATGTCAAGGTAGTGCTCTACCACTGAGCTACGCGCCTACACCGTTACGGCGAAGAAGGTATTTACGCATTCCCCGCTTACCCGTCAAGTATATTTTTTACATTTTTCTCTTTTTTCCTTGCAGGTAGAATAGAAAATCCTCTCTGCCAATGCTGGTTTTATCCTATATAATGTCGCTCCATTTGTGAACGTGAGAAATTCAATACGTCAAAAAGTAAAACATGAAATATATTTTTTATCCTTCCCCTGTTTTTTGACACGCGTCACAGAATTAAATGCATGGGGGAGATAGGTTGCATTCAACGGCGACAGATTTTCTCTTATGTCCACTTCTTCTGCTGAATTGCTTTGATGTTGTCGTTAGATGAGATACACATAAATTTCACATACAATACGAGGTGTACCAGTATGTTAGATTTCTTCAAAAAGCTTTTCCAGTCAGATGAGGCAACGCACGCAAATGATCCAGCAAAGGAGTTAACCATGTTCTGTAACCAGTGTGAACAGACAGCCAAAGGAACCGGCTGCGAAAAAATCGGCGTATGTGGTAAAAAAGCAGACGTAGCATCTCTGCAAGATCTCACCGTGTACGCACTTCGCGGTCTTGCTCTTGCCGCACTGAAAAAAGGGGACAACAGCAACAACCTTGGTCACTTTACATCCAAAATGCTGTTCACCACTCTTACGAATGTAAACTTTACTCCTGAAGATTTCCAAAAATTTATCAACGAAATCGTTGCACACCGCAGAGCGCTTGATACCCACTTCCAGAGCGGACCGGGTGCATTTGAACCTGCCGAAACCCTCGAAGGTCTTATTGCTCAGGGCGAAGCACATTCAATTAAAAACTTCGATACAGACGAAGACATTCGTTCTGCAAAACAGCTTCTTCTCTACGGCATGAAAGGTCTCTGTGCGTATGTTGACCACGCAGCAGTGCTCGGTCAGCAAGATTCCGCCGTGTACCATTTCGTATACACAGGTCTTGCAGCCGGTTACGACGATACAGAACGCGACCTTCAGGCATGGCTTGGTCTCTGCCTCAAGTGCGGTGAAGTGAACCTTCGCGCAATGGAACTTCTTGATGCAGCAAACACCGGAACCTTCGGTCACCCAGAACCTACTGAAGTTCCTCTTGGTCACGTACCGGGTAAAGCAATCCTCGTTTCCGGTCACGATCTTCAAGACCTCTACCTTCTTCTCAAGCAAACAGAAGGCAAAGGCATCAATATTTACACGCATGGCGAAATGCTTCCATGCCACGCATACCCAGAGCTTAAAAAGTTTGAACACTTCTACGGACACTTTGGTACTGCATGGCAGAACCAGCATAAGGAATTCCCAGAGTTTCCGGGCGCTATCCTCTTTACTACAAACTGCATCCAGAAGCCTCAGGATGTATACAAAGATAACGTATTCACAACTGGTCTTGTTGGCTGGCCTGGTCTTACACATATTGGACCGACAAAAGACTTCACACCAGTTATTGATCGCGCTCTCGCACAGCCGGGCTTTACAGATACCGTAGACAACGGAAGTGTACTTTGCGGATTTGGTCGCAACTCCGTAATGAGCGTTGCAGAACAGGTGATTGAAGGTGTTAAAGCTGGCGCAATCCGCCACTTCTTCCTTGTTGGTGGTTGTGACGGCGCAAAACCGGGACGTAACTACTACACCGAGTTTGTTGAGCAGGCTCCACAGGATACCGTAATCCTTACCCTTGCCTGTGGTAAATTCCGCTTCTTTGATAAGAAAATCGGTGACATCGGCGGCATTCCACGTCTGCTTGATGTTGGTCAGTGTAACGATGCATACTCTGCAATTCAGATTGCAATCGCCCTTGCCGGTGCATTTGAATGCGATGTTAACGAGCTTCCACTGTCCTTGATTCTCAGCTGGTACGAGCAGAAAGCTGTGGTAATTCTCCTTACCCTTCTCTCTCTCGGCATTAAAGATATTCGACTTGGACCTTCTCTCCCAGCATTTATCAGCCCGAACATCCTCAACGTTCTGGTAGAGAATTACGGAATTAAGCCTATTTCCACTCCAGAAGAAGACCTTAAAGCTATCCTTGGATAGCTTCATCCTAAGCACGAAGCCTCTCCCGCCTATGCAAACGGGGGAGGCTTTAACTTTTCGACTTACTAAATCCTCGCTTGCATCTCCTTGTGATGTGATTTCAACTTTCGTTCTTTTTAATGATGTTGTACTCACGTCATGGCTATCAATGATAAAGCGCCCTGCGGCAACAACAGGGCGCTTTATCTATATGTCCGCTATACTGCCTGCATCTGCAAAAACAATCGTATTGTATCCTTACCAATCAATTGCTTTTTTTAACTTTTCCTAAACAGCGTTTATACGATACGAATTTCAAATTGTACTTTTTTCACCACCATGCAGACAATACAGACTACAACCCCGAGGCTTATCGTTACGCCTTGCGAGGAGATTATATAATGAAACAATCACTACTTTTTCGCGCTACTGCATCTAATTACGCGCCATCACTACCTTCGCTCTATGACGTATGGGATCTTGGCATTGCAAACTCGTTGATATGGCGTTGCCCTACAAAATTCCTCCGCCAGCATTTCCGTACCCATGTAACACTGAACCATCTTGATGTCGGTGTTGGCTCCGGCTATTTTCTTGATAAATGCTTGCTTGAACAAAAACGACGCCTTGCGTTAATCGATACAGACAACACAACGCTCGAAGCTGCAGCGACTCGTATTGAACGCTTCAAGCCAGAAGTCTATCAGGCAGATGTGCTTTCACCGCTCAACTTGCCATGCAAAAAGTTCGACTCCATCAGTATTAACTATCTTTTCCACAATATTTCCGGTGCGATAAAAGAAAAAGCAGTTCTCATGGATCATTTAAAAGAATATCTCCATGACGGCGGCACTATTTTCGGCTCAACAATCCTGAGCCACGGAGTCTGCCATAGTTTTGCAGCACAAAAGCTTATGGCTTTCTACAATCAAAACGGTAGATTTTCTAATACTCGCGATTACCGCAACGGCTTACGGGAAGAGCTTGAATCCAGATTCACCAGCGTTAAAATTGAAGTAAAAGGGAGCGTCGCGTTATTCTCTGCTCGCAACGGTGAACGGTAGTGCGTATCCCCTAGAGCAGTATAGCTGTGAAGCATATCCAAAAGATAAAAAGCCAGATACCTACCCACATAGCATCTGGCTTTTTCATGCTTTGCCTCAATGTATATGTAAAAGCTCCAAATAAAAAAGGCAGTCATTACGACTGCCTTTACTCAAAATTTTTCTCTGACTTTTTTACAAAGATCACATTCCACACGGTGGATTATCTACATCACTTTGGCTCCAAAACTCGCCAAAACTCGCTGAACTACGGCATCAATTTCATCATCCGGTAGTCCAAGTACATTCCCTGTTGTAAGCTGCCGTGCAGCAAGTGACGCAAGGTACGGCATCGAAACAACCTGAGAAGGAAGTCCTTCAAGGTCAGGTAATTCTGGAGATTCAATATCAGAACGGTTAAGTACCAGCACCTGTTTACTCAAGCCCAATTCGCCTGCCATGGTTCCAACATCTGCGGCAGTCTGCAACCCTCGCATACTTGGTTCAGAGACCACAACAAGACCGTCTACATGCGCTACGGTTCCGCGTCCCAGATGCTCCACTCCTGCTTCTAAATCGACGAGCACCCAGTCGTTTCTTTCGAGAACCAGATGTGCCAAAATTGCTTTAAGAAGTGTATTCGCAGCACATGCACACCCCCCTCCGGCTCCGGTCACTGTCCCCATGACAAGTAAACGCTTTGCACCGACGTCTACGCCCTGCTCAACCTTTCCGACAACAGGAAGTTCAACAGAAAGCGCCTCCGGCAAGTCGCTCACGTCAGGGTTAAGCGTAAACATGGATGTGTTTTCCTGCCTGATACGGTCACGGATTAAATCTTCCCGATGAATAAGCGCTTCTGGCAAGCTACTTCTATCTATACCGCAGGCTTCACCCAACGAAAGAGCTGTGTCGGCATCAACCAGCCATACATTCTGTCCTTTTCGTGCGAGATAATCTGCCATCCATGCAGTGAGGGTTGTTTTGCCTACACCACCTTTGCCTGCAAATGCTAACTTCATTCTATCCATTCTCCCATGCCGTACCAACAAAAAAATCCGGTGCGAAGGTGCGCTCCGCACCGGAATATCACAAACTAGACTAACACTTTTCCCTATTCAGAAAGACCAAGTCCAACGCGCTTCATGCGGATGCGTGCATCCAGAAGCTCCGCTGCTTTAACGTAGTCATCTTCCACAACAAAGTGTGCACCTACGATATCTTCAAGTCCCTCAAGAGCAATATTGGTTACTGTTTCGGAACCAAGAATGTTCGGAGGAAGACCAAGGTGTGTCATAATACCACTGGCAACAGCGTACATACCGATTGCAGCAGCCTTCTCTGAATACCATTCTGGAGAAGATGCGCCCACAGGAAGGTCGGAGATATCCACGCCAAGCTCTTTAGCTACAAGACCGCAAAGCTGCATGATGCGTGCGTTATCTACGCAGCTACCAAGGTGGAGCACTGGTGGAATGCCAAGAGAGCCACAAACTTCTTTCAGCCCTTCACCAGCCATTTCGATACCTTCCGGTACGAGCAGCCCAGCTTTACCGGCAGCAGTTGTAACACAGCCAGTAACCAGAACAAGAATATCACGTTTGATAAGTTCTTTTGCAAGACCGACGTTTGCGGAGTCCTGCTTAATTTTAGGGTTGTTACATCCTACAATCCCGACAACACCGCGAACCTTGCCTGCTTTGATTGCATCAACCAGAGGGGTGAGTGTTCCGCCAAGCGCAGAAAGAATAGCTTCGTTAGAGAAACCTGTCATAATTTCAACAGGCTGTGCTGGAATCTCTACACGTCCAGCATCACGCTCAATGTACGCTTTGATAGACTCTTCAACAATGGCGGTTGCCTGTTCAAGCGCGTTGTGCGGGTGCACTTCAAAGTGCATTGCGCCAGTAAACTTAGCTTTTTCCGCAGTAGTGATGAAGCGGGTATGGTAACACTGTGCAATTGTTACCATGGAAGGCATGATACACTGGTAATCTACAACAACGGATTCTACAGCACCGGTTACAATCGCAAGTTCTGTCATAAGGTGGTTACCAGCCATCGGGATACCCTGACGCATAAGTAACTCGTTACCTGTACAACACAGACCTGCTACGTTGATACCTGTAGCACCAGCAGCTTTTGCTTTTTCAACCAGTTCCGGAAGACGTGCAGCAGCCAAAATCATTTCAGAGACAACTGGGTTGTGCCCGTGAACAAGAATGTTCACCTTGTCTTCTTTAATAACACCAAGGTTGCTTGTAGAGCGTGATGGGGTTGGAACACCGAAAATAATATCGGAGAGTTCTGTACCGATCATAGAACCGCCCCAGCCGTCAGATAGTGCGCAACGTGCTGAGTGGAGCAAAGTATTAGGTGCATCGTTATCACAGCCCATGTGTGTACGGTGCATCATTTCTGCAATTTCACGGTCAACACCACGAGGTGTGATTCCTACGCGATCCCATAAAGCAAGACGCTGCTCTGGAGCACGGGAGAGAAATGCAAGAGAAGAACGGCGCGAACCAAAATCTTTATAACATTCTTCAACAAGGTCGTTCGCGATATCATTCAGTTCACGACCTTCGGTTTCAATACCTATCTCAGCAGCAATACGGGTCAGCTTTTCCGGTTCTGAAATATGGTAATGGTCTGTTTTTCCTTCAACAATCGCTTCGAGAACTTCGATCAAGTCGCGACCATGGTCTGAGTGACCAGCGCTGCCACCCGCAATAAAGCGACCAAAGTTACGTGCAACCACAACGTCTGCGTCGGCACCGCAAACGCCAAGGTTCATTTTCGCACCCGGTTTGGTGCTGATACGACAAGGTCCCATGATACAGTTACGGCATGTTGTGCCAAGATCACAGAATTTACAGTGTGGAGTTTGACGTTCCAATCTATCCCACGCAGTTTCAATACTTTCCGCTTTTGCTTTACGGATCATCGCCTGCGCATCTTCCCAAATCGACATATCTTCAGGTTGTTTCACTTCTTTTGCCATTTGTGCTCTCCTCCATAAAAAAGTTATCTGCCTCCGTTTTTTCACATTCAATATAATAAATCTGTCAGCAAGCTGACAATTGGTTAAAAAAGAAATTCGACAATACCGCTTGATTATTTTTTCAACTCTTCTAATCGGCTTTCATCGACTATTTCGAACACGCCACGTTTAACACGGAGAAGAATTCCTGAACGAACCATATCGTTCAGCAGTGTAGATACCGTCTGCCGTGTAGAGCCAATATGCTGTGCAAGCTGCTCACCAGTCATACCTAATCGGGCTAACCGCTTACCCTCTTCATCTTTTGCAACAGACAAAAGAAAATCTGCAAGGCGCGTTGATGCATCACCAAAAACAAGACCATCAATAATACCAAACGTACTTTTGAGCATATTGCCAAGAATACGCACCATTACTTTGCTAACCTGTGGAATATCGCGCATGTATGTGTGGAATACCGCAATACTCGTTGTCAGCAAAACACCGGAGGTCAATGCCTGAACAAATGTTCCTGTGTGACAGGTGTAGATATCTCCAGCTTCCAGAATAGCAAGCGTAAATTCTTTCCCTTCCGCAGCCAGAAAAACTCTCAGCCTTCCTTCCTTAACAATAAAAACACTACCGGCTGCATAAAAATCCGGCTTCGTCATATCCTCATCCGTAGTGCAGGAAGGATCAGCGATTACTTCCGTAGCAACAAACTTGCGCTCATGCATGGCGGCGCGCAACTCCGCAAATTCCGGCTTCGACAGTTCTGATAGAAGATTTATTTCGGCGAACTTCATGCGTATATCCTCATAATGAGTTCGTGTTACACAATTCATATCCCATTAAGATTGCCCAAGAGGTCAAAAGTTGCAAGAAGTCCCATCAACATTTTAGTATTACCCTGACTGATGACACGCATTTTCCGTGGTATAAAGAAAAGAACCTAAACATCATCAAATGTACAGTTACCTATTCCAACATTTAAGACCATTCATAGCTAATAAATCAGGCATATACGAGGATGCGGTCAGCGAACCTCCTCACTCAGAAGCGCACATTGTGTAATAAAAGTATTGGCAAATTCAAAAAAGTTTCTATTTTTGCTGTATGTCACAATATTAAAATGCCAACCGCGTATAGTGAACTCAACAAATGAGGAATTAAAGCGACTTCGCTAAAAGGAGTTTTTATGAATAAAGTGATGCGTAAAATTATTGAAATTGATGAAGAACGTTGTGATGGCTGCGGCTTGTGCGTTCTCGACTGTGCCGAAGGTGCTATTCAGATCATCGATGGAAAAGCCAAGATTGTTAAAGATGAATACTGTGACGGCTTAGGAGCCTGTCTCGGTGCATGTCCTCAGGACGCATTGCATATTATTGAACGTGAAGCTCCTGAATTTGACGAAGAAGCAGCAATGGCATGGGTAAAAGAACGTGATGCCCAGCAGGCAAAAGAAGCCCCTCAGTCCAGCCCGTGCGGTTGCATGGGGTCTCATGTAAAAAGCATGAAAACAGTCGAGATTGAAGTTCCGGGCAACAAAGTTTCCGGCCCCGGACACTGGCCGTTAAAAATTCGCCTCGTGCCGCCTTCTGCGCCGTTTCTTAAAGATGCAGATGTGCTTGTAGCAGCAGACTGTGCTGCGGCAGCCTCTCCAATTTTCCATAGCGAGTTTGCTAAGGACAAGGTTGTTCTCATCGGCTGCCCAAAATTTGATGATACCAATGAGTATGTGCATAAACTTGCGGACATCATCCGCAACAGCGGCATCCGCTCTATCAGCGTACTCCGCATGGAAGTACCTTGTTGCACCGGTCTCTCACGAGCGCTTGCCGATGCAATTAAGCTTTCCGGTGTTGATGTAGCAGCCAACGAAACCATTATGACATGCGCTGGCGCAAAAGCACAAAAAACTATGTTCGGTTAGCAACTACCCTGCAATCTCCACACGCAACGACATTAGCCTAAAAACGACAACGTAAAAAAGACCGCAGCACATATGTACTGCGGTCTTTTCATATTTCAGCTAGTGCATGCTATGATCTAGCTATGCACTATTCATAAGCAACATGCTATTGCATGTGAGGAGCTTTCCACCATCTGCCGTTAGGCTGAACAAAGCCACAAGGGCCTGCACAAGGGCGTCTTACTTTGCATTCGGATGCATCAGAAAGCACTTTTTTAATTGCCATCTGGTTGCATGGAACTGTAAGCACCGCGCATGGCGGACAAGGTGAACAAGGAACGTCGATTACTTCTACTTTTTCCACTACCACTTCCTCAATCGGACAAGGCTTTGGACAAGCAGGTACGCATGGTTGTGGGCATGGTTGTACACAAGGCTGTACGCATGGCTGCGGTGCAACCCGCGGTGCGCATGTTTGTGCCTGAGCCATAATCGGCAGTGCGAAAACAGCCATAAGAACCAATGCGCCAATATTACAAGCAATAACTTTTGCCTTTACCATAAGGTGCCTCCTATCAAAACGATTTTTTAATCTAAAATAACCTGTTACGTTCAACATTCGTAAATGCAGCTCGCTGCTACACTGATCGCAACAACCTTAAGCAATTACCAACACGCTAGCAGAAAGAACACAAAACAAACATTACTACATTGTAATATTCTTGATAAATCGCAGTAGTCTTTATGTACTATGGATAAAAAGCACTGCATCATTCTTTTATTACAGAAAAAACCGTCTTTGAATTACTTCAAAGACGGCTCAAAAAGATATCGCAACGTGTAATCTAGCAATGCTAACAGGATGTTGCATCCTACTCTACAAACAATAAGACAGGCTCCCCAACAATACCTCTCACGCAACAGTCGAAAATCACATACGAAAAAGCATAATCGTTTTTTTCAAAAAAGAAGTCTCAGGCTACAGAACAATTTCCCCTTCAGCTAAATCTTCGAGTGCTGCCATATCCTCAATGGTTATTTGCCGCCCTTCCACTGAAACAAGCCCTTTGTCTGCCATCTTTGAAAGCGTACGGGACAGTGTTTCGCGAGCAGTTCCAAGCATTCCGGCGAGTAAGCCTTTGGATACGTCCAATTTGAACGTGACAGCACCATTTTTTTCTTCACTGGTGTACAGCAAATACGACGCCAGACGCTGCGGCGCTTCATGCAGGGTCAACGCCTCTACCTGCTTGGTAAACATGCGGAGTTTTTTGGACATGGAACCAAGCATGGCAAGAGCCAGTGCAGGGTCATTAGCAATACACTCCAGCAGCCCTTTTCGCGGAAAAAATGCCAGTGTAGATTTTTCAACAGCTTCAGAATGTGCGGGAAAAGAACTATTCTGAAAAACAGCCACTTCGCCGAAAGTTTCACCGGAACCGTACAGATGAATGATCGCCTCGCGACCATCAGGACCTGTCTTGTAAATCTTCACCCTGCCGGAAAGCACTATGTAGAAACCTTCAGCCGGAGCTGATTCATAAAAGATAATTTGTCCACGCCCTACATTTTTTTTCACTGCAATGTCTGCCAACTCTGCAAGTTGCTCAGTGGAAAGTCCGCTAAAAAATGGCATTCTGGAAAGCACCGTTGTAAGTTCCATAATATTCCTTTTGCATATATGTCAGGTGGATTGCGTAGAAAAAAATTACCATAAAGAACATCTTCAGCTCTTAGTGTAAGTATGGTCATCTTATACAGATGTACAGTCAAGACGTCTTTTTTTCAATTTTACTGTCCCTGCCTGCGTTTCACCCCTTTGCACAATTGCGAACTGTTGGAAACGAGGCTATAGTCCTCACATCATTATGAGGAGAACTCTATGAGCAAAATGTCCCAAAGTGTAGCAGCACGCGTTGAAGAACTGTTGCGTGAACAATTAAGTGAACTCGGAATTGAAATTGCAAAACTAGAACCGCACGTTATCGCAGAGAACATGAAATGTGATGTGTTCTCAGATGATTCCATGATATATTATTGGAAAGGTGAACCTATTCTGCGCGTTGAGCCAGACTCCACTCAGGAAGGTTCCACTAGCTGGCGCATGTTTACTAAAGACGATTTGCCAACGCAGTAGTGCAATTCGTCTGATACTGCACACAGCGCAGACAATACAAGTTTCCAGCTAATTTTTTTCAGAACAGCACAGCGCTCTTATGAAAAATAAAGGGTGATTCTACAGTTACGTAGAATCACCCTTTTTCTATTCATTCCTTGAAAGCTCAATATCGTGTGAGCTTCCAGTGCATATCGAAATTATTTACCTACTGCTGAAGCGCACGGTCGATACGGGCAAGAGTACGTTCTTTGCCAATAATTTCCATAACGTCAGGAAGGTTAGGACCACCCATAGCACCCACAAGTGCTACACGCAGTGGAGGCCCTACAGCCTTAAACTTGAGGCCGTTATCAGATACATAGTTACCCATAACATCGTGAGTTGTATCTTTAGTAAAGGCTTCAAGTGCTGCAAACTGCTCACGCATATTTGCAAGGTGCTGTTTGCCTTCTTCAGTCAGCGCTTTCTTGACTGCTTTTTCTTCAAATTCATATTCAGAATCGGAAAGAAGCATAAAGCGCATTGCATCAACAAGACCGATAAGATCTTTAGCTCTGTCTTTAAAAAGAGGAACCATAACGGTTAAGTCTTCTACAGAAACTTCAAAACCAGCTTCTTTAGCAAACGGAGCTACCAGTGCTGCAAGGTCAGCATCAGCGGTATCTTTCATGTACTGCGCATTAAGCCAAAGCAGTTTGTCTGGATCAAAACCGGCAGCAGAAGAAGAAAGGTTGTCTGTGGAGAATTTTTCGATAAGCTCTTCCAAAGCAAAAATTTCCTGATCGCCGTAAGACCAGCCAAGGCGTACAAGGTAGTTAACCAATGCCTGAGGAAGCAGACCCATTTTTTCATATTCCATAACAGACTTTGCACCGTGACGCTTGGAAAGCTTCTTACGGTCAGAGCCAAGAATCATCGGAACGTGTCCAAATTCAGGAACATCCCAACCAAGTGCTTCATAAATCATGATCTGCTTTGGTGTGTTGTTTACATGGTCGTCACCACGAAGCACATGAGAGATTCCCTGAGAATGGTCATCGACAACCACAGCGAGGTTGTAGGTAGGAGAACCGTCACTGCGGCGGATAATCATGTCGTCTAGCTCTTCATTATCAAAGGCAATATTGCCTTTCACAAGGTCTTTCCAGACGGTACGACCAGTAAGCGGCGCTTTGAAACGCACAACACGACCTTCTGCTTTTTCCAGACCAAGCTCACGACATTTGCCATTGTATTTTGGCTTCTTGCCATTAGCACGTGCTTCTTCACGCATTGCTTCTACTTCTTCCGCAGTGCAGTCACAGTAGTATGCTTTGCCTTCTGCAAGCAGCTGATCGATGTACTGGTTGTAGAGGTCGTCGCGCTGGCTCTGGTATACAGGTTCTGCATCCCAGCTAAGACCAAGCCATTCCATGGAAGCAAGAATTGCGTCTGTGTACTGCTGCTCAGAACGCTCTCTGTCTGTATCTTCAATACGCAGAACAAATTCCCCGCCATTATGACGAGCAAGCAACCAACTAAAAATAGCGGTACGAGCGCCGCCGATATGTAAATGCCCGGTCGGAGACGGAGCAAAACGAGTGACTACTTTAGCCATGTAACTATCTCCTAAATATAAAAAACCTGCTGCCAACGATGCACGCCTGCATTCAGACAATGCATTTCTTAAGTGGAAGACAAGCTCCCTGAACTACGATGTTCTTCTTAGAACTCATGTACTAAAAACATCAAAGCTACGCACATACGCGCCGCAGGTATATAATCAGATAAATTAGTCGTCAGCTGGTTCAACAGCTTTAACTTCAGGTACTGCTTTGAGAACAAAACGCTCAACAGTATTACGCAGTGTCATCTGGGACATCGGGCAACCTTTACAGGCACCAGTAAGACGTACGGTCACAATACCGCGCTCAGTAACATCAACCAGTTCAACGTCGCCGCCGTCATTTTGAAGGTACGGGCGAACTTTATCCAACGCTGCTTCAACTTTTTCTCTAAGAGTCATTGTATCCCTCACAGTTCTGTATATAATGTGTGGCACTTCTATCGCCGTTAAAAAACGGTGTCAAATATAGACAGAACCAAACTGCCTTTTTTTCGTACCCCACAAAAAAACGCCAGTTTCAAACATATTGCTCATCAATTGTCTGAAACTGGCGCAAGTCAATCACATAAAAACTCTATCGGCTGCCTTGCTTAAGAGTTCTGTTACCCCTCAGCAAGTTCAACGATAAATTTTTTCGCAAATGCAACAGGATTATAGCTCATCTTTGCTTTACGCAGCCCCTCATCATCCAAGTCCTGCTCACGGTTGACGAAGGTAAAGCGAGAACCTTCTTCTTTCATGAAGAAATTGTTGATAGCCTGATAGACACCTTTGTAGTCCGTTTTTCCTTTTTCAAAATGGATCACAACCGTGTCACCGTTGATCGCTTCAGCAACAGTATACGCAATAACCTTACCGTCAATCTGAATCGAGCCACCTAAAAGGGAAGGTATTTCATCCCACTGTTCCAATACGCGGCGGATTGCGTCATTTTCGGCGAGTAATGATTGAGAATCTTCGCATTCGCGCCACATGCACCATTCTTCCTGCATTTCAAGCACAGCTTCTACGCAGTCAGCAGTCATAGGCTCATAGGTATACGTGTAGAGCTTCTTGAACTGGTTAACGAGGTTTTTCTTTTTATGGAATTTTTTACCCCGCAGTTCGCTCAATTCTTGAACATCGTAGATATAGTCCCACTGCCCGCGATCTTCTTCAGCACGAACGCGACCGCCAAGTTTTTCATTCCAAATTTCAAGTAACCGTTCTGGCACACGATGGAATGTGCGAGCCTGTTTCATATACGGGCACTGTGTCCAATCTACATTTTCCCAATTACCGATAGGTGCCCAGTAGCGAACCACTGGAATTTCGGAACCAACCGTAGTGGACTGGCGAATCCAGACTAAATTTTTTGTCCATGCCCATTCGAGACCATATTCATCTGCCCAGCCCCAAATATTCGTAAAACTAAAATCAGATGACTTCGTTTTGCTCTGAGCCAGACGTTCCATATATTCGTCTTTACGATCTAACGTAATAGGTTCGAAAATCAGTTCTTCCATCAAAGACTCCTATGCAGCCTGAGCAGTCGTATTTTTTTTGCGTTTAATCATGCTGAAGCGATACCAGTCGCGATACATGAAAATATAAAACATGATTGTAGACTGGAACACTTGCGATATAAGCATAGCAATGTACACGCCCTCGGCATCTTGCAACACAAGATGTCCAAGGACATATGCTACAGGCAAACGCACCAGCCACGACGCACTGCTATAAATCCAAAAGTTATATATAGTTGCACCGGCGCCAGTCATAATCCCGCCAAGGGTCATACTGGCAACGGTAAACGGAATAGAAACAATATTATACTTCAAATACACCGCAGCCTGAATCGTTACATCAGCTTCCGGTGCAAGAAATCTAGCCATCGGGTCAATAAACGGCCAGAAGGCGACAGCGACTATCGACATCAAGCCGCAGGCTGTCCCTAAAATACGCAGCCCAGCCCGCTTTGCTTCTACCTTGTTCCCTGCTCCCAGAAAATGCCCGACAAGAATGCTTGCTGTCATATTAAATGCAAATGCCGGTAGAAACAGTAAGGACTCAATGCGCATGCCTGCCGCAAGCCCTGCCAGAGCATTAACGGCATCAAACGGCAGCGATGCGACAATCGCAAAAAGAACAATATATCCAGTGTGCCAAAGCACTTGAGTACCACCAGCTGGAGCCGCAACTTTAACAAGATACGGCAAGGCAAGGCGTGCCCAGCGCCACGGTGCAAAAGAAGATCGGGCAAGTATCTCCTTTCTACGAAGCACGCTAAGATTATAAATTGTACCACCGGTGACAGAAAGCAACGTTGCCCACGCTACACCCTTGTAGCCAAATTCTGGAAAGCCGAACCACCCAAGACCGAACCCTAAGTCTGCAATGGTATTTACAGTCGCGACCAAAGCAATAGCGCGCATTGGTACAAACACCATCATCTTTGCCCTGAATATTGAGTTCGTAATGACAAACACATAATATATAGGCAACAGTACAAGATAAATTTTCAAGAAATACAGAGCGATGGGATAAATTTCATCCGGCGTCTGTAATATCCCTAAAAAGGCATGCCTAAAGCTTAACCCTGATGCTGAAACAAGAAGCCCGCACGCAAGCCCTACTAGCAATACAAGTCCGATATACCGCGCAGCTCTTCGGTGCAGCCCTGCCCCAATTGATTGGCTAATGGCAGCTACACAGCCGTTACCAATAGCAATAGCGACAACAAGAAAGAACAGAAAGGTCTGGGAAATCATTCCCAACGCAGCCTGAACACTTGAATCAATCTGTCCTGCTACCCATACGTCTACAAAGCCTATCAAAAAATGAAACATCATCATGACAATCTGCGGCCAGGCAAGATTCCAGATGGCTTTATATGACGTTGGATCTACTACTTCTTCTGAATTACTCATTAATGTTAACCAAGTATAAATGTTGAAGTGCAAAGAGTAATACGCATGGAAAAAAAGTACAGTACTGAAAGTACAAAATACTACTTTCTACGTAGGACAGCGATGTCGCATGTTGGACAAGCACGAGTGCCAGCACACCCTATCTGACTACAAATTATAAAATGTCACCTGAGAACAAGCGATGCTCTACTCCGCCTTCACTTTGCAGCACAAGCATTCCATCCGTGGAGACATCCGTAACAATCCCTTTGTATGTTTCTCCGCGAACCTGCACTGTAAGTTCCTTACCGACAACATCCGTAAGTGCCTTCCAGCGGGCAAGAAGTGGTGCAAACCCCTGCTCTTTTGTAAGAAGATACCAGTATTCGTACTGTGTTAAATATGCCTGTAATAACGCAACGCGGGAAAGCTCTTTACCAGCAACTTCGTCAAGAGAGCACGGGACAGTGCGTAAATCCGGCACAAGCTTCTCAGGGAGTGGGCGCACATTGATACCCGCGCCTGAAATCACGTGTCCCACACTGTCGCCGGAAAGAAATATTTCTGTCAGGTTTCCAGCAACTTTACAGCCATCAATCAACACATCGTTAGGCCATTTGCAAACAGGAACGATTCCAGTAACGCTATGCACAGCTTCCGCAGTGACAACATTAGTCAGCAGAGTAATAATCGGCGCTTCATTAGGCGCAATATCCGGTCGCAGTACTACCGACACATACAACCCGCATCCGGCAGGCGAATGCCATGTACGTCCCTGCCTTCCGCGCCCGCCTGTCTGCTCATCAGCAACAACTACGGTTCCTTCCGGTGCATTGGCAAAAGCAAGCTGCATGGCTTCTAAGTTGGTTGAACCAACGCTTGCCATGTAGTGCATCCCGCGCTGTCCGAAAATACGAGTCTCCAGCCCCTGCTGCACAATTACTTCTGTTAGCTTTTCAGCTTTCCGCAATAGGCGATAGCCTTTCCCCGTAACCGACTCTATCTCATGTCCCTGATCGCGCAGCACTTTAACATGCTTTGAAACCGCAGCACGCGAAATAGAAAACACATGGCTTACATCCTCGCCGGATGTGTACCCTTCTGTATTATTTTGCAGCAGTTCGACAATTTTTTTGCGAACCGCATCACCTTTTAACGCCATGTCCACCTCTTGTTGTAAACCAAACACAAACAGCAAAAGTTGACAACAGTACCACTCTCATATACCTACTTCAGAACGTCGCGGCAGCATGCAGTCTTGCTCAATTGTCATCCAAAAACATGCGAAAGCTGCCAGCACAACACCATGTGCACTTGAAAATATCCTTAGCAACCAAGCAACAAATTGTTGCCGTATTTTTTCAGAGAGCTTCTATGCCCAATACAACGTCAACTGTGTACGCCCTGTGCGAAGAGGTTGTCCAGTCAGGAAAGGGAGTCAGCCGCGCAGATGCAGAAACCCTCATCAACCTGCCTGAAAGCGCAACACTGGACTTGCTTGCTGGCGCGCAGCGTATCCGTTCTTCCCTCACTGCATCCCCATCTTTCACATGCGGGATTGTTAATGCCAAATCAGGCAAGTGCAGCGAAAACTGCTCGTTCTGCGCGCAATCAAAATATCATGATACAGGTGCGCCAATCTATCCGCTTCTTGATCCGGAAACACTCCTCACTCGCGCCAAAGAATTAGAGGCAGGCGGAGCAAACCGGTTCGGTATTGTCACAAGCGGCATGGCTCTTTCAGATAACGAACTCGATACAATATGCGAAGCAGCTCTCGCCATTACGACACACACCAGCATCAAAGTCTGCGGCTCTCTAGGACAGCTCTCTCCTGATATGGCTACGCGGTTACGTGAGGCAGGTTTTTCTAGTTATCACCATAACTTGGAAACTGCACGCTCACATTTTTCTGCCATATGTAACACGCACGAATATGACGAAGATATTGCTTCTGTACAAAACGCCCTCAAAGCAGGGTTCAGGGTTTGCTCCGGCGGCATTTTAGGTCTTGGTGAAAACCGCAACCAGCGTGTTGAACTTGCCTGTACCCTGCGCGACTTGAACGTACCATCTATTCCGTTGAATTTTCTTACTCCTGTAAAAGGGACACGGCTGGAAAATCAGCCACTCCTTGCTGCATCCGAGGCATTACGTGCCATAGCGGTATTCCGCTTTATCCTCCCGACACAGGATATCCTAATTGCTGGCGGACGCGAAAATACACTCCGAGACCTTCAAGCTCTCATCCCTATGGCTGGTGCAAACGGACTTATGATCGGCAATTACCTGACAACAAGCGGACGCAGCATGCATGACGATATCAACATGCTTATCAATCTTGGCGTCTTATAAGGAAGACACATGAGTACTACACAAGAACTGCAAGCAATTGATCGCACAAATGTATGGCATCCGTTCACTCAAATGGCAGAATGGACTCAGCAGGATCAGCTTATTATTGAGAGTGGCAAAGATAACTGGCTCATCGACACCGAGGGGAATCGCTACCTTGACGGTGTTTCTTCACTATGGACAAACGTGCATGGACACTGCGTACCGGAAATCGACGAAGCAGTGCAAAAGCAGCTTACTAAAATAGCCCATACTACCATGCTTGGACTTGCCAGTGTGCCAGCAACCGAGCTTGCAAAGCGGCTTGTCGATCTTCTGCCGGAAGGACTCACGCGGGTATTTTACTCTGACAGTGGCTCCACCGCCGTAGAAGTTGCACTTAAAATTGCGTTCCAATTTCAGCAGCAGGCAAAAAAAGGTGACCAAAACCGCACCAAATTTATTTCCATGCAGCACGCCTACCACGGCGACACCATTGGTTCTGTTGCTGTTGGCGGTATGGATTTATTCCATGCAACATACAAGCACATGCTGTTTCAAGGTGAAAAGGTCATCAGTCCATACTGTTACCGCTGCCCATTTGAAAAAGAAAAAGCCACCTGTAACCGTGAATGTTTCCAGCACGTAAAAGACGTCTTGACCGAGCATGGAAGTACAGCAGCAGCCTTTGTTATTGAACCGCTCGTTCAAGGAGCAGCGGGACAAATCATGCATCCAGAAGGATATCTGACGCACGTTCGCAACTTGTGCACCCGTCACAATGTTATTCTTATTGCAGATGAAGTTGCAGTCGGCTTCGGCAAAACCGGAACCATGTTTGCCTGCGAACAAGAAAACGTGACACCAGATATTATCTGTCTCGCAAAAGGCATCAGTGCAGGCTACCTGCCGCTGGCAGCAACCGTTGCATCTGAAGAAATTTACAATGGATTCCTAGGAAAACACGAAGAATTTAAAACATTCTTTCATGGACACACCTACACGGGAAATCCTCTTGCATGCGCCGCTGGCATTGCGAATCTTGATTATTTTGAAGCCCACAACGTTATGGAAAAACTCCAGCCAAAGATCGCCCATCTGCAAAAAAAGCTCGCTGAAATGCAGCAGCTTCCGCATGTAGGCGAGATACGTAATCGCGGCATTATGACTGGTATCGAACTCGTGCAAGATGCTGCAACCAAAGAGCCATACGCAGCAGCACAAAAGATAGGACATGCGGTCTGCATGGAAGCACGAAAGCACGGTGTCATTATTCGTAACTTAGGAGACGTGATAGTGCTGATGCCGCCGCTCAGCATCACGATCAGCGAAATTGATCTGCTCTGCGCCGCGACCACAGCAGCAATCAAAACAGTTACGGAACGTGCGTAGTTTTTTTGCCTCTGGCAGCTGGGGGAAACCCTTTTGGAAAAGGGTTATCCCCCAGACCCCCTTCCTAAAACTTTTAACAGCGACGAGATCAAGCCCTAATGCTATTCGCGGCTTATGCACCATGAACTTTGTATCCAGTACACATACTATTTGTCGTTACCTCTTTTATGGCAACGCAATGTAATCATCCAAAAAAATTTCTATCACTCAACTCCGCGGTCAAGGGGGCGTCCCCCTTGCGGGGGTGCAGGGGGCAGCGCCCGCCTGCCCCTCGGAGAGTCGTCGAAGACCCGTCGGAGACCCTTGCGAGTCATCAAAAAATTATGACAAAACCTATCACAGGAACTTTTACATTTCCGGCGAACGAACCAGCGTTGCAAGATCATTTTCCTGACAGCCCTGTTATTCCGGGTACGCTTATCATTCACAGCTTTGTGGATGAAGTACGCAGCCACATGCCAGAGGCAACTTTGGGTATACGCAAATTCCGATTCAAATCGTTCATTACGCCAGATTCGTATGCATATCGCATCGAACCGAAGCCTTTCGGGTATGCTTGCACCTTATTCAAGGGGACGGAAAAAGCTGTGACTGGTCGGATTGTTGTTGAAAGTAACGGAGGTAGTGATGCGTAATATTCCCATGCATTTTTCTGGAAACCATGCCTGTATCCTTGGTGCATCTTCTGGACTGGGAATGGCTGTAGCGCAACTACTCTCTGATGCAGGATTCCGACTAACCCTTTCTGCATGCTCGCACGATGGATTAGAACGCATTGCATCTGCCTTCCCAGAAGCCACTGTTGTTGAACTTAATTTAGAAACTGTAGCTCGAAGTGCTGATACCGAGCAGCAATCACAACTCAGGAATATTGATTCTCCCGACTACCTTGTCGATTGTATGCAAAGCGATTTTGAAGCTTTTATTTCAGGGGCAGAACCTGCACGCATTGCACAGTACATGGAAACTAATATTTCCGGCAGAGCTATTTGTCTCAGACATCTCTCGCGATTGATGCTGGCGAAACGGTTCGGGCGTTGTGTGTTTATATCTTCAACGGCTGCGGCTCTGCCTAACGCAGGGCAAGGTTTTTATGCGGCGGCGAAACTGGCTGGAGAAGCTCTATATCAGAACCTTGGAGTCGAACTTGGCGGGCGCGGTGTCACAAGCTGTTCTTTCCGTATTGGGTATGTTGAGAGCGGCAGAGGCGCGACGTTTCTTGAAAAGAATCCGCAAGCAGTTCAGCGCAGCCCTGCAAAACGAGCAATGACGCCAGATGAAATTTCTCACACGGTTGCTTTTTTACTAAGCGACGCTGCACATATGATTAACGGAACAACCGTCACAATGGACGGCGGACTTACCGCCTGCAAATAAGGATGCACGATGTCTATTTTCACTCAAGTACAGGATATAATCGCAGAGGTTCTGGAAATCGAACCTGAAGAAATCACCATGGAAAGCTATGTCATGCGCGACCTGCCGACAGAATCCATTGACCTGATGGAGTATGGGGTTGGGTTTGCGAGCAAATGCGGAGTGCCTATCCACGATGACATCATCTTTCTACAATCACTTAGAATGCATATAGCAGAAGCTGAAGAAAAAGGTTTAGATACCATTGAACATATCTCTGGTATATACCCACATCTGTCTTCGGAGCGTTTATCCGCAATGTTTGATACTATCGAGGATGGCCCTGTTTTACAGGTACGCGATATTGTCGCCTACATTCAACACGCAAACAGCATGTTATAATTTGTGATGAAGAATAGAGTAGTTATAACCGGATGCGGGTGTATCTCTTCTTTAGGCAATACTCCCGAAAGCATACGGGATACTGTTAGCATGGGGGAAGTAGCCTTTGCCCCAGCGCAAGACTTTGAAGGATACATAGTCTGCCCTGTTTCTTCTTTCGATCTTACAACATACACAGGACGTTGGAAAAACAAAAAATATCTCGCACGCGGTGCACAATTTGCCTTGGCTGCGGCAATTATGGCTGCAAAAAATAGTGAACTTGCTCCCGAACAGTTGGAACAAGCAGGACTTTTTATCGGTGTTGGACCGAATTTTGATATCAGTGCAGATTTTCACTCAATGCAAAACGGAGAGCTGGACAATCCAGACCTTGCGGCGCTGTGGATGCTTAAATATCTGCCGAACACTGCGGCAAGTGCTATAAGCCAATTTCTGCATATCCACGGTGAAAACTCCACTGTAGGGACAGCATGCTCAGCGTCTACTCAGGCGATTGGTGAAGCATTCCGCAAAATAAAGGACGGCTATACAACCATAGCGTTTGCTGGCGGTGGAGATTCCAGAATCTCACAAGGTGGTCTGCTCGCGTATAAAAAGGCACAGGCACTGTGGAGCAAAGGTGGTCATCCTTACGCTGCCTCCAGACCATTTGACGCAGCGCGTAGCGGATTCGTTGCAGGAGAAGGTGGCGCAATATTCGTACTGGAATCTCTAGAGCATGCTCAGGCTCGCGATGCACATATACTCGCAGAAATTTGCGGCTACGGTGCAACTATGGACGCGCATACAATGACAGCACCACATCCTGAAGGAATGTATGCAGAAAAAGCCGTTCGCGCAGCATTAACAGAAGCAAATATGCATCCTGAAGAAATTGAATTAATCGCAGCGCACGGCACATCTACTCTACTCAATGACCAGATGGAAGCTGCTTTGCTAGAACGCATTTTTTATAGCGATGAAACAATCAGTTCTCCGAAGGTTACAGCAATTAAGTCTTGGATTGGGCACTGCTCTGCGGCTTCCGGCGCAGTAGAATTAGGCATTTTGCTTGCGACGCTAGAACAAAAACAAGTTCCCCATGTGCGCAACCTGACAACACCATGCTCAAGCAACATTGAATTTGTTACTGAAAATTCAATATCTTCAGGTACAAATATCATACTTGAGAGTTTTGGTTTTGGCGGTCAAAACAGTGCGCTAGCTTTGCGTCTTTGGTGATTTATGCAACAGAATAAAACTATTCACTTCGGTGTAGAGCGATTCATTCTGCTTGATAGAATCATCAGTCATTCAGCTAAAGAACTAACAACTGAAAAAAATTTTATTGAAGCGCCTGCATATCTTGCGCTTGAAGCTATGGCACAGGCTGGCGGAATGCATTTTAGAAAGTGTATGGATTTTTCCAAGCACGCCTTTTTGCTTTCTATCCAACAGGTTCCACTGCCTTCGGTAGCAACGTTTTCCGGCTGCGGTACAGCAACAGCAATACAAACAGCACGTACGGATTCCACGGCAGCATATACAATTTCTTTTAACTGTGGAGAAATGAAACTGGAAGGCTCCTTTCTTTTTGGAACAACCGAGTTTGGCAAACAGTTTTCAAAAGACTCACTCACAACCCATTACAAAGAGTTATTTCTATGGTTACAGAACGCTTAAAGCGCTCGATTGCACTAAGAAAGTCAGCAGGATTACACCGCTCACCGGTTACTATCGAAAAGCACGTTGGTAGTAGCGCCGTTGTTAATGGGAAGTCGCTTATCAATTTTGCTTCCAACGACTACCTTGGACTCGCTCAAGATACCGACTGGAAAAATACTATCGCCAAATGCTTTCAAGCGTACCCCCCATCAGGAACATCTTCCAGACTGGTTACAGGGCATAGCCAATTCACCGAAGATGTTGAGCAAGAATTTGCAGCGTATTTTGGCTATGATGAAGCCATCTTTTTTCCAAGCGGATATCAAGCGAATCTCGCAGTTCTATGGGGACTATGTTCACCTGCTGAAATGTTGTTCTATGACAAACGAATTCACGCTAGCATGGTGCAAGGTCTTGCTCAAACAGGCGGAACCTTGAAGGGGTTTGCGCATAGCAACCTTGAACAACTCGACAGAAAACTTACCGCTGCCCAAGCAGAAAACCCTGTGGTTCTGACAGAATCCCTTTTCAGTATGGATGGAGATCTACTGGATACCGCAACGTTCGGCGCATTGCGGTCTAAGCATGCATTCTTCAGCATACTTGATGAAGCACATGCTGTTGGCGTGCTGGGAACCAACGGTACAGGAGTCGGAGGCGATTGTGCAGACATCGCTGTTGGAACATTCGGGAAAGCATTAGGTATGTTTGGAGCGTTTGCTCTACTCCCTAAAGGCTTTAAAGAATTTTTCAATAATTTCTCGTCTCCCGCCATATACTCAACCGCCATGCCGGAAGCACATGCTGCTGCCGCGTCTTCTTTGCTACAAAAACTTCCGCAATTAGAAGATAAACGCGAACATATAGCACACCTCAGTGCTTATATGCGTTCAGAACTACAAGATGCCGGTTTCACCATTTTTGGTGATGCACACATTATTTCTATTTTAGTTGGTGATGAAGTGAAGGCGACGAATATTGTTCATAAAATGCAAGAAGACGGTGTTCTTGCATTCGCATCACGGTATCCTACAGTACCAATGAACAAAGCTGTCATACGGATAAGTATGACAGCCTTGCACAGTACTGAGGACGTACACACATTCGTCAACAGTATCAGGGGGTGGTATGACAGAACCTAATCCGTCATTTTTCGTTGTCGGCACAGATACCGACATAGGCAAGACAGTTGCTTCCCTGATGCTTATGCGCTTCCTAATAAGAACGGGGCACACGCCTTACTACTGGAAACCGGTGCAAACAGGCTGTCTTAGCCCGAACGATGCTGGCGCGGACGCCAACTTCGTTCTTAAATATTGTCCGGAACTGCATCAAACTGCTGATGATGCCACCGGAGCCTGCTTTCGCGCTCCCAAGGCTCCATTCTATGCTGCCCGTGATGAACAGAGCAGCATAGAAGTGGAAGACCTTTTACACAAACTGGCATATTTGCATAAAAATAATACCTTGGTGGTGGAAGCTGCCGGAGGATTGCTGGTGCCTTTCAGCCGTACACACATGTTGGCGGACATGGTGCAGCTTGCTGTTGAGCAATTCGGGATTAAGCCTGTACTCGTTGCACGAGCCGGACTTGGTACAATCAACCATACGCTTCTTTCCATTGAGGCGTTACATCGCAGGGGCATTCAACCGGCAGGGATAGTGTTTGTGAACAACAAGGAACACCGAACACCACAAGCGATGTTGCAGGAAAACATGGAAGCAATTTCCACGTTTTCAAACTATTCTGCATGCGGATGTATTCCGCACATTGAAGACTTTTCTAATCCTCCCGAAGAAGCAATTACTCTCTTCGAAAAGATTGTCGGCTAAGTTTGCCGAACAAAAACGACAAACCAGCCAACAGTGTCGTACCTTCGTCATTCTACAAGTGTATTACCTAAATGCCGTCATGCTATTGCATGGCGGCACACTTGCAAAACAACTGCAAGCAAAGCTTATTCACCGAACTCACTGATAAGTGCATCCGCTTCTGGATACATATTCAGCAGATCATTCAACGTCTCACGACGGCGGATAAGACGGGCTTCACCATTTTCCTGAATAAGCACTTCCGCAGGGCGCGGACGCTGGTTATACGGGGAAGCCATTACATACCCGTATGCACCTGCATCAAGCATAGCAATGATGTCGCCCTCAGCAATTTCAGGAAGCTGCCGATCCTTCGCCATTATATCACCTGATTCACAAATGTTACCAACAATAGACTGCTCCATTGTTTCAGTAACCTCGCTACCGCCTTCACGGTAGATTTCCACATCGTGGAAAGAATCGTACATAGCTGGACGCATCAACTGGTTAAAGCCGAGGTCTGTACCAGCGAAGCGTTTTTCGCCGTTGTTTTTCACGCTGTAGCAGGTACCGAGCAACGCACCGCACTCAGCGGCAATGTAACGACCCGGTTCGCACATGAAACGACCTGTATATCCGGTGTCTTCTATAAATTTAGTAATGGTGGCATTAAATGCTTCGCCAAGTTTTGCGAAATCAAGGCGTTCTTCACCTTCGTATTTGTGGTACGGAATACCGAACCCACCGCCGAAATCGATGATTTCAAGTGTGTTATCGTCGGTAAGCCACTCTGAAGCAATAGAAAGCAATACCTGCATGGCTTCAAGATAACCATCCGGTTCCATGAAAAGCGAACCGATATGCATGTTCACACCACACAATGTAAGATTATGACGATCCAAAATCTCACGCACGGTATCAGCAGCTTCCGGGTCAACACCAAATTTAGTTTGCTTTCCGCCTGTTACAACTTTGGCATGGTGACCAGCACCGATACCCGGGTTAAAGCGAATAACAACCTTGCCGCCTGGATTCAATTGTCCGAACAAGTCCAGCTGAGAAAGAGAATCGACACTCACATACACGCCACGATCAATGGCAAACTGGAGTTCTTCAGCAGAGACGTTATTAGAAATAAACAGGATCTGCTCAGGCTTAAATCCGGCGGCAAGGTTCATGACAATCTCACCCGGCGACATGGCGTCCACAACCATGCCTTCTTCCTGTACAACCTTTAGGAGGTGAATATTTGTATTCGCTTTCGCAGAATAGTTAGGTGTAAAGGCTGGATTGTCAGAAAGCGCCTTAACTTCGCGGCAGCGTGTACGCAGTATGTTCTCGTTGTAAACATAAAGCGGGCTACCGAAAGTTTTTACAAGTTCCATCGGGGTGGTATTACCGTAGAATTTTACTGAATCCGTATAGGTGGAGCGAACATTGCTCATGCCGAAATCTCCTGATTACATTCCGCGTATCTTAATAAGTTCAATCTCATTCAAGAGAGCTTCGCGCATCAACGATACGAGGTGCTTGCTTTTTGAATAGAGACACTGCCCTTTATTAACTTCGAGCGTGCCCACTATAACTTCGCTGGTATCAGCGATAATACGCACATTTTCCACCGGAGCTTCATTGTGCATAAATACTGCACCGGAAAGGTGCGGGTCTTCATTGGTTAATATAACAACTTTTAAACCGCGCTCAATACAGTTTTCCAAATCAGACGTAAGTAACTTTACAGTTGAAGATGAAACAGAAAGATATACCCACCCTTTAGCAAGCAAAATCATATTACGCATTTTATCAAGCGTATTGCCGTATCCTGAAATAGTAAGGTACGGCGCTTCCTCTTCTTGCTGCTCCGGCAAATTTTCTTCCAGAAAGTCCAAGGTAGATTCGCAAGAACGGCGTAAATTCAAAATTAATTCTTCACGCGGAATTGCAGTATACTTGCTGGAATCTTCTGAGGAAACAATTGCTCCGCCCTTTTCAACAAGGCTGGACAACGCAGCGTATGCATTGGAACGGGAAATACCGGAAACTTTAGCAGCTTCGTACCCCGTCATGGCTCCCATTTTACAAAGAGTGACATACATTAAAGATTCTTGCTGGGTAAAACCAAATTTCTTCAATGCCTGAATGAGTTCCATCTCTTCTCCTGAGTAGTTCTTCTAAGTACTACTATTTCAGATTTCAATACCGGTCAAGTCTTCGGTACGATTTTTCTATTTTTTGTGCATGTCGAGCTGATATTTTATTCAACATATACCTATTGTTATGAAAGCAACAGAGAGACAGCACACTACATATAACAATAGTAATGCCACAGTCATGAAACAATACAGAATCCAATACTCGCAGTGGAGATATAATTGTGGATGCAACCCCCCCCGTACATCTCACTTGAGCATGTGACATGACTGCCTGCGTAAATGTTTTTTTCGCTCCGTATGCCATGCGCGTGCTGATGTCTATACACAAGATATCATTCCACTGCGCATGCCACTGCTCTTTAAATAAGAATTGACTTTAAAAGGGCTAACAGTCATCCTATCATACCACATTTTTAACAAGGAGACCTCCATGGCACAGGTCAAAAACGGCGATTCAGTAAAAGTTCACTACACAGGCACTCTTGAAGACGGCTCTGTTTTCGATTCCTCCCGCGAACGCGAACCACTTGAGTTCACTCTCGGTTCCGGCATGCTTATTCCAGGTTTTGAAAAAGCTGTTGAAGGTATGGCTGTAGGTGATGCTACTAAAGTTACAATTCCTGCGGACGAAGCATACGGACAGCGCAATGACGAAATGGTTATTGACGTTGCAAACGACCAAGTGCCAGAACACATCACTCCAGAAGTTGGTATGTTGTTGCAGCTTGAATCCGAAGGCGGAGTAATGGAAGTTGTAATTACTGCCGTAAAAGAAGATGGCATTACCCTTGATGCCAACCACCCGCTTGCAGGTAAAGATCTTACCTTTGAAATTGAGCTCGTTGAAATCGTATAAATCCGATTTCATTCGAATAGAAAAAGCCCGCATCCTCAGGAAGCGGGCTTTTCTTATGCTTTTCACTTGTATCTAACAGATACTGGACACACCAGCAGCAATCTAGCGTTGCTGCAATTCAACAACAATGTGTTGCAGACGAGAAGCAGCCGAAGAAAGTTCTGCTACTGCTGCTGACGACTCCTGAATACCAGATGTGGTCTCTGCAACCACAACATTCACTTCCTCAAGAGCTTTGTTAATTTCTTCAGAGGTTGAAGACTGCTGTTCCGCTGCTGTGGCAATACTGCTGATGAGAACAGCTCCCTCAGCAGACATATCAACAATAGATTTGAGTGCATCGCCGGACAGTGTTGACTGCTCTGTGGCACTGGATACATAAGAAACAGTATTTTCAACGTGCTTCATGCTTTCTCTAGCAGCAACCTGCATGGCAGAAATACTTGTTTCTACCTGATTCGTCGCTGTCATTGTTTTCTCAGCAAGCTTGCGAACTTCATCAGCAACAACAGCAAACCCTTTCCCGGCTTCTCCAGCACGGGCAGCTTCGATTGCAGCGTTGAGTGCAAGCAGGTTTGTCTGATCTGCAATGTCATTAATCACAGTAAGCACATCGCCAACAGAATCTGCCTGTTCACCAAGTTTCTTCATGTTGCTTTCAAGGTCTTGTGCTGTAGCGTTCACCTGTTTGATAATCTGAACAACGCCATCAACAAGCTGTGCGCCTTCATTTGCTTTCTCTTGAGCACCAACAGATTGATCTGTTGCGCCCGACGCGTTTTTGGCTACCTCAAGCACCGTACTATTCATTTCTTCCATCGCGACACTTGTTTCTGTAACACGCACTTGCTGCACTTCTGCGCCTGCGGCAATCTGTGCGACTTGCATAGAAAGACGTTCCGAGGAAACAGCCAAGTGTTCTGCCAGTTCATCAGCTTTTGATGCAACTCCGAGCATTGTCCGTTCAGCACTCTTAATATCTGTCTGGTCGATCCAAATTTCAATGGCTCCCACTATCGAACCATCCCGTAAGCGTACAGGAACAGCTGAGTACTGGATATCATAGTCGCCAGAAGGCATTGAAGAAACAGTATCCTGAGTGCAGAAATGCCCACTATCAATGCACTGATCGCCTCCACATAGCTTTGTATTGCAGTGGGATGTTTTTAAAAGTTCATGACATTTTTTTTGGCGGTAATTACTTGCTCCGGTAAACTCTACCGCCTTTGTGTTAAGAAAAATCGTATTGTGTTCATTATCACGGATCATCAACCCAATCGGCAGACTATTAAATGCATCCGCGAACATTTCCACGAGCATATTAAGGTCTTCCATTATCGATGCAAAATCGCCTGTATACTTACCAACGTCGCCGCTGGTTTGTATTTCACCCCGTTCTACTGCACCTGCAAGTGTTGCTACGTCCTTCCCGAACATGGATAATATTCCTGACAGTCGAGCAAGGTTTGCATACACACCATTTTTTGCTTTGGATACGTCGAATGAAAAATTACCATCCGCCAGCATACGTACAACCGTGGCCAGCTCAGCAGGGTCTGCACCGAGCATGGTATGAGTGCTTCGTAAAATCCAGCTGATAATACCAATGGATAAAATAATCGCAAAAACAAGAACACCATATGTAATTTGGACAATCTCTGCTTTCACAGACTCTGCATACCCAGCAAAGGTAGCAGCTTTTCCGTCTGCAAATTCAATGAATTCTTCTATTTCACTATTCAAAACAGCGACACGCCGAACGCCCTCTGTTTTTGTTATTTTCTCAGCAGCTTCTTTATCTCCAGCCTGCATGAGCGCAACAACTCTACTTCGCACAGGTGCCCAACTGGCAAAGTTATCTCTAAGCAATGTAACTTTTTGCGGGTTACCCAAAAAACGCTCTTTTAAAATATCGAAATCTGCATAAATATTAGTTTCTAATTCTTTAATTTCTTGAAGAAACGTATCGACTTGTGCTTGTGAAGAGCTTGAAGCAATGTTTTTCATTGCAACATGAATACGAACAATGTTGTCATCAATTCTAAGTATAGCTGTACTTACCGCATACGGATGACGATACAGCTTTGCAGTGGCAGAAGAAACCTCTTCAATTTCCTTAATAGCCCCGAATCCCATACTCATAATTACGCAAAGTAATATACCAAAACCTAAGACTAGTCGCGCTCGCAGCGTCATACGTCCTCCCTACTAAGGCTCCTACCATGTAAAAAAGCATCACTGCCCGAATTTGATGCTGAAAAAAGCCTACGCTAAAAATTGTACATTAATCATCGCATACTTATCGAACAATAAAGCTTTTTCTTTAAAAGACAAATATCTTTCTCACTTTTTATACCAGAAAACAAATTCTCCAACATAAAAAACCCCGTTCAGCAAATGCTGAACGGGGTTCATAGAGACTATGAGTTATGAAGCTACAGTAGCTTACCTATTTGTACAACTGTCACAGCTACTGCGTAAGCAAGAGCAGTGTTGAATACCACAGAGAACATAGCCCACTTCCATGAGTTTGCTTCCTGTTTAATCGCTACTACTGTTACGAAACACGGTGCGTAAAGGAGTACAAAAAGAAGGAATGCAACTGCTACACTTGGTGTCCAGTTTGGATCCTGTGCAATACGTTCTGCAAGCGGTGCAGCATCTTCAGGGTCTACTTCACCAAGAGAGTATGCAGTACCAAGAGTAGATACGATAACTTCTTTCGCAGCAAAGCCACCTACCAACGCAATGTTTGTACGCCAGTCAAATCCGGCAGGACTCATTACAGGCTCAAGTGCAACACCAATGGATCCAGCGTAGGAATTTTTGAGGGTAGCTTCAGCTTCTTCGTTTTCAATTTTCAACAGATTTTCTTCAAGTTCAGCTACAGGTGCGCCAGAAGCGGTTGCAGCATCAATCTGTTCCTGAACAACGGTTTTCTGTGCATCAAACGCTGCTACCTGGTCTGCTGGGAGATTCGGGAAGGTCATTGCTGCCCAGATAAGAATTGAGATAGCGAGAATTACAGTACCCGCTTTCTTAATGTACTGCCAAGTGCGCTCCCAAGTATGAATCAGCAAACCGCGGAGAGTAGGGAAACGGTACGGAGGCAGTTCCATTACGAATGGAGTAGCTTCACCTTTAATAACTGTATGACGAAGAATTTTTGAAACAATAAGAGCACATGCCCATGCAGCCATGGTGAGCATGAACATAACCATTGCTTGATTTTCTTCAAAGAAAACACCCACAAAAAGAAGGAATACAGGCAGTTTTGCACCACATGCCATGAAAGGAGCAGTGATGAGAGTTGCCAGTTTTTCTTTAGGGCTTCTGAGGGTACGTGCAGCCATAACACCCGGAACAGCACAACCACCAGCAATACCACCGGATACGATGAAAGGCATTACAGAACAGCCATGCAAACCGAAGAAGCGGAACACGCGGTCAAGCATGTATGCAACACGCGCCATGTAACCGGAGTCTTCCAGAATTGCGATCTGAAGGAACATGAACATAATAAGCGGAACAAAGCCCATTACGCCACCAACACCATCGATAACACCGGAAATCACCAGCGATTTAAGCAGACCATCCTGCATATTGGCTTCTGCTGTTTCTCCAAGCCAACCAAAGAATGACTCAAACCAGCCGACAGGGGTTTCACTGAATGTAAATGTTACCTGATAGATGAAGTACATAATCGCCAGCATAATGATTGGACCAAGGAAACGCTGGGTCACAATGCTGTCGATTTTATCAGAAAGCGCTACGCGGTCTGCCGCTGCATCAAGACGAGTAACCACGCCCTGACGAACAATAGAAGTAATGTACCCGTAGCGGTAGTCAGCAATAACAGCTTCAGGGTAGGTAGCAAGAGTGCTTTCAAGGTGTTTAGCTACATCTTGAACAACAGCTTCAAGTTCTGCGGAAACAGGATGGGTTTCGCGACCAAGCTGGATAATTTCTTCATCGCTCTCAAGATATTTCAGAGCAGTCCAGCGGGAAGGATAACGGTCTGTAAGAAGATTATTTTTTTCGATAAGAGCAATCATCTTATCGAGAGCAGGGTCAAGATCTGGACCGTATGAAATGGAAAGCGGCTCCCACTTTTTGCCTTCACTTTCAGCAGCGCACTTAGCGGTAGCTTCCAGCAAAGTCGGGATGCCTTCGCCTGTTCGTGCTACGGTTTCTACAACCGGAACATTCAATTTCTCAGAAAGCTTTTCAACGTCAATCTTCATACCTTGCTTTACGGCTTCGTCCATCATGTTCAATGCAAGAACAATAGGAGCACCCATTTCCATTAACTGGATTGCAAGGTAAAGGTTACGCTCAAGAGCACCAGCGTTAAGAACGTCTACAACAACATCAGGACGCTGGTCAGCGACTACGTTACGCGCAACAATTTCTTCCATTGTATATGCGGTAAGGGAGTACGTACCCGGAAGGTCGATAAGGTGAATTTTTTTGCCACCAACAGAAGCAAAACCTTCTTTTTTATCAACAGTAATACCCGGATAGTTACCTACATGCTGGCGAGCACCAGTAATTGCGTTAAAAGCAGTCGTCTTACCGGAGTTCGGGTTACCGGCGAGAGCAACTTTAATCTCTTTGGACATGAAACATTCCTCGTATACAAAAAATTTTGTGGCAGATTATTGTATTAGCTACGTTCAACAGCGATGTAATCAGCTTCGTTATTTCGCAGCGAAAGAGTAAAACCGGTAAGTCGCAGCGCTACAGGGTCTTGCAATGGAGCACGCCCTACAACTTCAAGCTCAGCACCGGGAACAAGTCCCATATCTCGAATACGACGACCAAGCTCGCCAATAGCCGTAATTGCAACGACCTTAGCCTTTTCCCCTACTTTTAATTCCCGCATTGGTATTGGGTTTGACATCTTAACCACCCTTTGTGAAATTGAAAATCTCTATCAATTAGATTTGGTAAAAAAAGTGTGCTGTGTTTGCACACTATCGGATACCAGCCTTCTATTGCTCTTTATCTATAGAGCAACCGCAGCTTGATGTTGAATTGTGCGAAGATGATTTATTTGAAGAACTACACCCACCGCAATCACTTCCACAACCACAGCCGCCGGATGTACCTTTTTTCATATATCGACGCACAAGATAACCAGCCGCTACAGCAATAATTACCGCAACAATAATAGCATCCATTTGGACACCTCCGATTAGTCGTCATCTACATAATCGCTGCTTGCACGCAACTGCTGGCAAGCAAAAACATAGGGCTTCCCTATGTCAGATTATGACTACCACACAAAATCTCTAGAAACTTCCAGCGACCTGTGCGTTTGTTTGAATTTGTTCATTGTCCAGAGGTTCACATTCCAGCTTGCAAGCAACGTCGTCCCCCAAAGTGAGCAGACAATTCTTCACTTTAAAGCTGCACGGCGAACATACTTCAACCACAGTGCCAGGAGTTAACCCCATTGCGCACAAGCGACCTCTTAATTTAGGTTCACTGCAAAGTGCGTTTATTCGAGCTTTACATCCAGTAGGCAAAGAATTCAACATTCGTGTGCGTCTACGCTTGCGCTTACAACATGGCATTTTGACCCCTCCAAAACTTATGATTAGTGAGTAGTCAAATTGAAAATGATTGTCAAGGGCATTGAGAATGTGATTGAAAATTATTTTCAACTATCGCAACATTTCTTTATACAACTATCCACCATACCTGACAGTTATAGTATAACCCAGCTGACAAAGACTCCTTGCACCAGTGCACATCTCACCGTATCCTAGGTCACTAATGTAACACTTATATATGCCTCTGCTCTTCAGCATAAAGAACAATGCCAAGCGCTACTGTAATGCTTTTTTGCAGCACTCCAGCGTCATATATAGCACTTTAGACACCAGCACATCTGCCGTTGATGTACATTTTGCGCGTGTTACGAAAATTCGACTACCTATGCTGTCTTACGGTACGGCTTCCCGCGTCCATATTTTTGTTCAACTTCCTTTTCAAATAGGACACACAATGCAAACGATATCCTCAAATCCACTACTCTCTGTAGAAGGATTAACAACAGTCTTCACCACCGCTGCACACGGCAAGCTTACAGCTGTGGATGATGTCAGTTTTTCTATCAATTCTGGGCAATCGTTGAGTATTGTTGGGGAATCCGGCTGCGGTAAAAGCGTAACTTCACTGTCGATCATGCGACTTATTCCCACTCCTCCCGGTGAAATTAGTGGCGGAAAAGTTCTTTTCGATGGGCAAGATCTGCTGAAACTTTCCGAACCAGAAATGCAGCGTATACGTGGCAATTCCATCTCAATGATCTTTCAGGAGCCTATGACCTCGCTTAATCCAGTTTTCAAAATTGGTGAGCAAATTGCGGAAGTACTACGCCTGCATGAAGGATTAAACAAAAAAGTAGCGCTGGACAGAGCGGTTGATCTTTTGCATCAAGTCGGCATCCCGTCTCCGGCTCAACGCGCAAAAGAATTTCCACACCAGCTTAGCGGCGGCATGCGCCAACGTGTTGTTATAGCTATGGCTCTTGCTTGTTCACCGCGTTTAATAATCGCAGATGAACCCACAACCGCACTTGATGTAACCATACAGGGACAAATTTTAGATTTAATGCATCAGCTCGCCGAAGATACTGGCACTGCCCTGCTTTTGATAACGCACGACCTTGGCGTAGTAGCAGAAAATGCTGATGACGTTGTCGTTATGTACGGTGGACGAGTAGTAGAACAAGCAAGCACGCTCAACCTTTTTAAAAAGCCGTTGCACCCGTATACACAAGGACTTATGCGCTCTATTCCTGCTATCCCGGAAAAAGGTTCTCCGCTTCAAAAAGGCATGCTTGAAACCATCCCCGGAGTAGTCGCCCCGCTGTATGCACAGCCGAAAGGCTGCCGCTTTAACGAACGATGCAAACACGCTTTTACCAAATGTAAACAAGTTGAACCACCATTGCTTACACCAGAAGCTGGTCGCGAAGTTCGCTGCTGGCTCTATGCATAAGACGCACAACAACTTTTGATATCACGCACTAAAAAGCCCCGTCCTTTCGGACGGGGCTTTGAAATTACAATTACTAACCAGCTACTAGCTACCAGCTTTAATTAAGCTTTCGAAGTAAGCCTGATTCTGATCGGTGTAATCTTCAAGAACGATAGTGTGTGTCAAATGATCTGATGAACCTGCCTGAGAGGCTGTCACTGTGATTGTGGTGTCACCATTCGCAGTGCTGAAACCAGTAATGTCTAATGTCTCAGTGCCTTGCCCAGAAATCACATCGGTAAAGCTCAGTGTATCACTTCCGTTTCCGAAATCCTGAATAAAGGTTGTCTGACCTGATACTCCAAAGTCCTCACCAGTAAAGAGGAAAGTATCATCGCCAGTGCCACCATTCAGAATATCATGATCGCCAGCACCACCATTCAAGGTATCATTACCTTCACCACCAAACAGGTGGTCACCATCTGCTTTTACTACAGAGATGTTATCAAGGTTGATGCCATGATCCCATGAGCCAACATGACCATCTCCAAAGGTAACCCCATCAACATCAGTATCCTGATAGAATTTCACTGTTGTATTTCCATCAACAGCTGTAAAAGTGAAAGACTCATAATTTCCTTCACCTGTAATATCAGCATGTTCAAGCACTTCAGTACGTATCACATTGCCATTACTGTCAATAATATCGACCTTAATGCCATCATGTCCATCATCACTGCCATTCCAAGCATCAAATTTAATTGTATAACTGCCGCCAGCTTCTGTTGCGAAAGATTGCTGGATTGCTCCGTCATCATTGCCCCAAAATCCAGTACCAATATCTAGGTGACCATCTTTTGATTCTACATCACCAGAAACCTGCCACCCCGCAGTGCCATCAAGCTCACCATTATTTACGAGGTTAGACAAACTACTGTCATGGTCATTGTCGCCGCCATACAGCACATCATTTCCAACACCGCCTTTAATGATGTCGGACCCAGCGCCGCCGTCAATCTGGTTGTTACCACCATCACCGATCAACGTATCAGCATGCTTTGAACCAATAAGATTCTCAATGCTTACATACGAATCGTTTGCGGCATCACCTTCATTATTGCGAGAATCAGACAAATCAGCGGTTACGCCAGCATTAGATTTTTCATACGAGACAGTGTCGATACCATCAGTTGTTATGGTTGCATCATTGGTGCTACCACCATAGAAGGTATCTTCACCAGCGCCACCAATAAAGGTGTCATTACCTTCACCGCCGTACAGTGTGTTAGTTCCTGTACCACCTGTAAGGATATCGTTACCTTCATCACCATGAAGGATATCGTTATCAGCACCACCGTATAAAACATCATTTCCAGAGTTACCATGAATGGTGTCATTACCTGCGCCGCCATAAATAGTATCATCTACTCCCGGCACAACAGAAACATTATCAAGGTAGATGCCCCAATGCTCTGCATTACCAGTGCTGGCACCGACCTGATCGAACGTAATCTCTGTACTTGTTCCGGCACCTGCAATGAATGTAACTGTATGCGTTGTCCAATCCGAAGATGACGTAGACGATGTCGTGTAGCTTCCGTTCGTCAATTTGGAACCAAGTGCATTTGCAATATGAACGCTAAGCTCATTGTCCTGCCCTTTCCAGTTAGAATCATTCCGCACAGTAAATGTCAAAGTATATTGCTGACCTTCGACGGTATGGATGCTTTGTGACAAAGAAGTTCCATAGTCACTTGAAGGATCTTTTGACTGGACTTCAACATATTCATGTCCGTACCCGTCAATTCTACCACTAGGAATTTGCCAGCCATCAGGAACCCGAACACCATTAACAGGAACCCAATTTGAGAAGTCGCCGTTATTAATCAGTTCAGAATTTTCAACCGCAGCATCGCCGCCGTTGAGAATATCATCACCAGCGCCACCTCTAATAATGTCGGAACCAGCGCCACCGTCAATCTGGTTTGCATTATCATCACCGATTAACTTGTCAGCATGACTTGAACCGGTAAGGTTCTCGATCCTTGTGTAGGTATCCCCTGCTGCATCACCAGTATTTCTACTGGAATCAGACAAATCAGCAGTTACACCAGCATGAGAATTTTCATACGAGACAGTATCGATACCATCAGTTGTTATGGTTGCATCTCTTGCATCTCCACCATCAAAGGAGTCTGCACCAGCACCGCCGATAAAGGTGTCGTTGCCTTCGCCACCATAGAGGTGGTTGTTTCCAGCTCCGCCAGTGAGAGTATCGTCTCCAGCTCCGCCTTCTAAGCGGTTATTAGCTCCATTACCGGTAAGAATATCGTTGTAGTCACTGCCAACCACATTTTCTATGCTATCGAGAGTATCGCCTTCAGCGCTACCGCCTGATTCTTTTTGACCATCAGACAAATCAACGTTGACTTGTGCATCAGAAGATTCGTAACTCACGGTATCAGAACCGTCGCCGCCTTTAATCGTCTCCGTGGCGGTGCCAGCAAAAATTTCATCGTTATCTTTGCCAGCTTCAACAGTTATTGAGCCTGAACTAGCGTTGCGAAGATCAATTTTATCCTCGCCTTCACCAGTTGCAATACTCATGTCCACAGCAGCAGTTGTTCCCAGAACAACAGAATCATCACCTTTGCCAGTCGAAACATTTTTCCAGTCGCCATTCAATGTCAGTGAGTCGGCAGAGTCGGAACCTACAAGTGATTCAAAGTTTTCGAGATGCCCTTCTGCAACAGTGCCACCTTTCGAGCCGAAACTGTTATCAACGTTCACGGCAACACCGCTGGTGGATTGGCTAAAGTCAGCCACATCGTTATCACCTGCACCGCCATTAAGAGTACGGGTATCACCTGCCCCAACGATGAAAGTATCGTTTTGTGTGCTTCCTTCAATCGTCTCAATTGAATTGTAGGAATCACCAGCAGCAGCGCCTTTACCGTTGTTGCCGACAAGATCAACAGTTACAGCCGACGATTCATGGTAGCTCACCAGATCGTTATCGCCAGCACCGCCATTGAAGATTTCACGAGCTGCGCCTGCGTACATTGTATCATCTCCGGCACCAGCGTTAACCGTAACGTGAGCAGTGCTTTCAGAGCCGCGGGAGAGATGAATAGTATCAGATTGCTCACCAGCTGTTACAATCAAATCACTATTATCAGCTGCCTGAACATGGACATCAACCTGCTTGTTGCTTGCAGTAAATACAGTAACGCCGGAGGCTGTTCCTTCGCCGATCACTGTAACATTTTCAGACTCGGTAAAGCGTACGTTCTCGAAATCGGATGCTTGTGCAACAATGTTTCCTGAAGCATCTGTCACAACAAAGGACTCCACACCATTAATCATCTTAATAGTGACTATGAACGGTCCTTCACCGCCGATTTCGAGCATGTCATTATCGGCGCTAGAGCCAACAATTTTTTCAAAACCTTTAAGGTGACCGTCTTGCGTTGTGCTGCCTACTTTTCCAAAACTACCATCTGCATTGACTTGCACAGCAGCTTTAGACTGGCTGAAGTCTGCGACATCACCATCGCCTTTACCGCCATCAAGAGTACGGGTATCACCTGCACCTATTATGAAAGTATCGTTGTGATCTGTACCTTTAATCTCTTCAATTGAGCGGTACTTATCACCAACGGCATTACCTGAACCTTCGTTATTGCTTCCTACGAGATCAACAGTGACCGCTTCACCAGATTTTTCATAGCTGACAGTATCGTGTCCGCGTCCGCCTCTAAAGGTCTCCTTAGCGCCACCTGCAAAGATAGTGTCATGCCCATGACCTGCTTTAACTACAACATGTCCACCGCTTGCATTGCTCAGATCAATAGTATCCGCGCCACGCCCTGTTGCAATGGTCATGTTAACAGCAGCTGTTGTACCTAATGTGACAGAGTCATTGCCCTTACCAGTTGCAACATGTTTCCAGTTTGCACCAAGAGTAAGGGAGTCTGCATGCTTTGACCCAATAAATGACTCGAAACCTTCAAGGCTACCGTTAAGAGCAGAACCTTTTTCACCAAAATGCCCATCAACATTCAGTTTAACGCCATGGTCAGAATGCCTGAAGTTAACAGTGTCGTTGCCACTGCCACCTGAAAGCGTGCGGCTATCACCTGCGTCTACAATAAAGGTGTCATTTTTGCTGCTACCTTCGATTCTTTCAATGGAGTCATAAGAATCACCCTCAGCGTCACCTTTACCCTTATTTTTTCCAACAAGGTCAACAGTTACAGCTTTAGAATTGCGATAGCTCACAACGTCATCGCCCGAACCACCATTGAAGGTTTCTTTTGCACCACCAGCGATCATTGTATCATTATCAGCGCCAGCATTTACGGTGATGCTGCCAGACTTCACGCCGGAAAGGTCGATAACGTCGTCGCCGCCTTCACCGTCGATAGTATTTTTGCCACCATATTTTCCGCCGACATGATTGCTACTATTGGCTTCA